>NZ_JAIWON010000152.1 GCF_020216885.1 Zymomonas sp.
TGCGACCTGCGACCTGCGACCTGCGACCTGCGACCTGCGACCTGCGACCTGCGACCTGCGACCTGCTTGGGTAAAAGAAAATAGCGATTATTTTTTTAAGGTTTAATCACAGCAATTGCGCAAAATAAATTAAGAATATCACCGTTATTTTTGCCCATTATTTTATTTTCAAGCAGGCATACTCACTAATAGAGCCATTATTCTTTTTTATTAAAGCGAATCTTTGTTTAATTTTTTAGAAAAACTTTAAAATTTTTTATTTAAGAAGGGGCTAACTCTGTAGCTCTGATGCTATAACCTTATAGTATCTTTCTATATGACAGAAAAAACGGGTGACTGATTCTCTTATCAGGTTAAAAAGAGTTGCTCAGGTAACCGTCAAATTAAGTTTTCAGCCGAAAGCGTTATTTTACTGATACAGCTAGATATGCCGGGGCTGTTACCTTATATCCCAAGGGAAGGAGCGCTGTGATGTCTATTACTCCCGAAGTAAAAGCTATTCTTGATCTTTATGAAAGTGATAATCCCGGGACAAAGGCTAATCTTGCTCGTATTTTGAATCATGGCCGTTTGGGTGGCACTGGTAAGCTGATCATTTTGCCGGTCGATCAAGGTTTAGAACATGGCCCTGCGCGCAGTTTTTATCCTAATCCTGCCGGATATGATCCCCAATATCATTATAAATTAGCGATTGATGGCGGTTTTTCTGCTTTTGCGGCACCGCTTGGGATGCTGGAAACAGGGGCGGCTACTTTTGCCGGTCAAATCCCGACTATTTTGAAGATGAACTCTTCGAATAGTTGGTCATCTGTGAATGATCAGGCGGTGACTTCCTGTGTCGGCGATGCGTTAAGATTGGGCTGTTCGGCGGTTGGTTTTACGATTTATCCCGGCTCTGATATTATTTTCGAGCAGATTGAAGAATTCCGCCATATTGCGGCAGAAGCCAAAAGATGCGGATTGGCAACGGTTATTTGGGCCTATCCACGCGGTGGACGATTGACCAAAAGAGGCGAAACAGCTTTGGATGTCAGCGCCTATGCTGTGCATATCGCTGCCCAGATTGGTGGCCATATCATTAAGGTGAAGTTGCCGACTTCCCATATCGAGCAGCCTGAAGCTATCCCAGCTTATTCAGGAAAAGACTGGTCACCATTAGCTAACCGCGTTTCCCATATTATGGAATCAGCCTTTGCAGGGCGGCGCATGGTCGTCTTTTCAGGTGGCGAAGCGAAAACGCCAGATGAACTTTTTAAAGAAGCTGAAGCTATTCGTGACGGGGGCGGCTTTGGTTCAATTATGGGGCGGAATGTTTTCCAGCGTTCAAGAGAAGAAGCCTTGGAGCTAGTCGATAAAATTGTCGAAATTTACAAAAAGAAGAATTGATGAATGTGTAGTGGCCTAATTTTAAAGAGGCTTTATCTCTGCCTCTTGTAAGAAGGGCTTTTCTGTTGATCGAAAACAGGATTTTAATAGGCCATTCTGTATCCCTGCCCAAAGTGAGCAGGGATAACGAGAAGGAAAGTTGTTATAACGAGATTATTCGGCGGCGACCGTGGCCGCTTTCTCTTTTGCTTTTTCGGCTTCGATCTCGGCGGCTTTGTTTTCGACTAAGGCAACGATGTGGTCGAGCATTTTGGCATCTTCGACGGTATGATCGGTGACACCGGACAGAAAAACCATATGCTTACCCTGACCACCACCGGTAACGCCGATATCGGTCTCCCGTGCTTCACCGGGCCCGTTCACCACGCAGCCCAGAATAGAAAGAGAAATCGGCGTTGCAATATGCGCCAGTCTTTCTTCCAGAGCCTTGACCGTTTTGACAACATCGAAGCCTTGTCTTGCGCAGCTGGGGCAGGAAACAACCCGAACGCCACGGGTGCGAAGATCCAAAGTCTTGAGAATGTCGTAACCGACCCGCACTTCCTGCTCAGGATCAGCGGAAAGCGAAACGCGTAACGTATCGCCGATACCATCCCACAACAGATTACCAATACCCAAAGCGGATTTAACGGTTCCGCCAATAAGACCACCGGCTTCGGTGATACCGAGATGGAGCGGGCAATCGACGGCTTTTGCAAGTGCTTTATAAGAAGCAACCGCCAAGAAAACATCGGAAGCCTTTACGGCAACTTTGAATTCATGGAAATCTTGGTCTTGTAATAATTTAATATGGTTAAGGGCGCTTTCAACGAGCGCATCGGGGCAGGGCTCGCCGTATTTTTCAAGTAGCTCTTTTTCAAGGCTACCGGCATTCACACCGATACGGATGGCGCAGCCATTGGCTTTTGCCGCGCGAACAACTTCGGCAACGCGTTCGGAGGAACCGATATTGCCGGGATTGATGCGAAGGCAGGCAGCCCCTGCATCAGCGGCTTCTAAAGCGCGTTTATAGTGAAAATGAATGTCCGCGATGATCGGCACTTCAGCTGCGCGGACAATGTCCTTTAAAGCGGCGGTGGATTCTTTATCGGGACAGGAAACCCGAATAAGATCGACACCGACAGCTTCGCAGCGTTTGATCTGGGCGATCGTAGCTTGAGCATCGACGGTCGGGGTGTTTGTCATGGTCTGGACACTAATCGGGGCATCGCCACCGACAGCTACATTACCAACCATGATCTTGCGCGATTTGCGGCGCTCTATATGGCGCCAAGGACGAATGGACATGTGCAGAGCCTATACGTCTAAAGGGGCATAAAACCAACCGTTTAAGGGTTTTTGGCCAGCGAAGAAAGCAATATTCAAAATTCTATGGAGAAGATACAACAGTTTATCTTGATATCTGATATCGAAGAAGAGCAGCTTGCTACTTTACATAAAGAATTATTTATATTTTTATATTCTTAATGTTTACATATCAGGTTATCTCACGTTACAGCTACCCAAATATAGGGGAATATAGCCTTCCGAGCAGATAAGAAATGTGATTCCAGCCTGTGCTTGTGAAAGAGCTTTTTATCTGCGGGTGGAAGATGGCTGCAGCACCAGCCAGATATATTTTGAAATTTGATTGCCGACTAGCCTTTTCTTAGGAGACTTCATCTATGGCTAATGAGCCTTATATTGTCCGTGACATCAGCCTTGCCGGTTGGGGGCGTAAAGAAATTGATATCGCCGAAGGTGAAATGCCCGGCCTGATGGCTTTGCGTGAAGAATATGCCGCTAAAAAGCCATTAAAAGGCGCACGGATCACTGGTTCTTTGCATATGACCATCCAGACGGCTGTTTTAATTGAAACGCTGGTTGATTTGGGTGCAGAAGTGCGTTGGGCTTCCTGCAATATCTTTTCCACGCAGGATCACGCGGCAGCGGCCATTGCCGAACAGAATATTCCGGTTTTTGCTGTTAAAGGCGAATCTTTGGAAGAATATTGGGATTATGTCGATCGTATTTTCGATTGGGGTAATGGTGAAACCGCCAATATGATTTTGGATGATGGTGGCGATGCGACCATGTTCGTTCTGTGGGGGGCTAAGTTGGAAGCAGGCGTTGAGTTTCCTGCGCCACAGAATGAAGAAGAAGAAATCTTCCAGAAAACGGTTCGTCGTCGGGTCGCTGCAACCCCCGGTTTCTTAACCAAAACCGCGAAAGCCATTAAGGGCGTTTCCGAAGAAACCACGACCGGTGTTCATCGTCTGTATGAAATTGCTAAGAAAGGCGAATTGCTTTTCCCTGCGATCAACGTCAACGATTCTGTGACCAAGTCAAAATTCGACAATCTCTATGGTTGTAAAGAATCTTTGGTCGATGCCATCCGTCGCGCAACCGACGTGATGTTGGGCGGTAAAGTGGCTTGTGTCGCCGGTTTCGGTGATGTGGGTAAGGGGTCTGCTGCTTCCTTGCGGAATGGTGGTGCGCGTGTTCTGGTAACCGAGGTTGATCCGATCTGTGCGCTTCAAGCTGCTATGGAAGGCTATGAAGTCGTTACCTTGGAAGAAGCGGCACCACGGGCTGATATTTTCGTTACCTGCACCGGTAACGCTGATATTATCACGCTTGATCACATGCGCGCCATGAAACAGCATGCGATTGTCTGCAATATTGGTCATTTCGACAGTGAAATTCAGATCAATTCGCTTGCCAACATGGAATGGACTGAAATCAAACCGCAGGTTGATCTGGTTAAATTCCCTGACGGTAAGGAAATTATCGTTTTGGCTAAAGGCCGTTTGGTCAATCTGGGTTGTGCCACGGGTCATCCGAGCTTTGTGATGTCAGCCAGCTTCACCAATCAGGTGTTGGCGCAGATTGAGCTGTTCTGCAACACGGATAAATATCAGAAAGATGTTTATATGTTGCCGAAGCATCTTGATGAAAAAGTTGCGGCTTTGCATCTCCCGAAATTGGGCGTTCATTTGAGCAAACTTACCCAGAAACAAGCTGATTATATCGGTGTTCCGGTCAATGGCCCGTTTAAGCCGGATCATTATCGTTATTGATTTATCCTTTCGGCAGAGAGAGCGATCTCGCTTCTGAATAAAAGTAGAAGGAGCCGGTCATTTTATGGCCGGTTCTTTTTTTTGTGGATAGTTGCCCGATCATTGGGGGCGGTGTCGATTATTAAAATCGCAGCCGCTAGAATCGGAAGGTAAGGCGTTTTCCGCTTGTCAGTTTATGAGGGGTAATGACGCGGATAGATGGATAGCCGAGGCTTTGGGAAATTATCCGAGATTTTAGGGATAAGATAAAAACTGTCCCGACCAGAAAATCTGGTCAGGACAGAGAAGATAATTAGTTACGGGTTAATTTTTTATAGGCCTGTGCGCTGGAGCGATCGGCAGCATCACCCAAACGGCGGCGTTTGTCTTCTTCATAGGATTCGAAGTTACCTTCAAACCATTCGACATGGCCGTCACCTTCAAAAGCGAGGATATGGGTTGCCAAGCGGTCAAGGAAGAAGCGGTCATGGCTGATAACCACAGCGCAACCAGCGAAGTTTTCTAAGGCCTCTTCCAAAGCCCGCAGGGTTTCAACGTCAAGATCGTTGGTCGGTTCATCCAACAGCAAAACGTTTCCGCCTTCTTTCAGCATTTTGGCCATATGGACGCGGTTTCTTTCACCGCCTGATAACTGGCCAACTTTTTTCTGCTGATCCGAGCCTTTGAAATTAAAAGCACCGACATAAGCGCGGGTAGCAATTTCATGCTTACCGAAGGTGAAGCGATCAAGACCGTCGGAAACTTCTTCCCAGACATTCTTTTTATCGTCGAGATGGTCGCGGCTTTGATCGACATAGCCAAGCTGCACCGTGGGCCCGACCTCGATTTCACCGGCATCCGGTTTTTCTTGTCCGGTAATCAGCTTGAACAGAGTCGTCTTACCGGCACCATTGGCACCGATCACGCCAACAATACCACCTGGGGGCAGTGTGAAGCTAAGATCTTCAAACAGCTTTTTCTCACCGAAACTTTTGGTCAGGCCGCGGGCTTCGATAACTTTGCTGCCCAAGCGTTCCGGAATCTGGATCATGATCTGAGCCGCACCCGGACGGCGGTCATTTTGCTTTTCAACCAATTCTTCAAAAGCCTTGATACGGGCTTTGCTCTTGGTCTGACGGGCTTTCGGGCTTTGTCTAATCCACTGCAATTCCTGCTGAATGGCTTTTTGACGGCCCTCTTCTTCGCGTTCTTCCTGCTCCAGTCGTTTGGACTGGGCTTCTAACCATGCAGAATAGTTGCCTTCAAAAGGAATACCGCGACCACGGTCGATTTCCAGCACCCAACCAACGACGTTATCCAAGAAGTAACGGTCATGGGTAACCAGAATGACGTTACCCGGATATTCTTTCAGATGATTTTCCAGCCATGCGACACTTTCGGCATCAAGATGGTTGGTCGGTTCATCCAACAACAGGATTTCGGGTTTTTCCAACAGCAAGCGGCAAAGCGCAACGCGACGGCGTTCACCACCGGAAAGTTTGGTAACATCGGCATCGCCCGGAGGGCAGCGCAGGGCTTCCATAGCGATTTCAAGCTGGTTGTCCAATGTCCAGCCGTCAACCGTGTCAATCCGTTCCTGTAATTCGCCCATTTCGGTCATCAGGGCGTCAAAATCGGCATCCGCAGGCGGATCCGCCATTAAGGTCGAGATTTCGTTAAAGCGATCGACCAGATCCGCGATTTCGCGAACGCCGTCCATCACATTGCCTTTGACATCCTTGGTCGGGTCAAGGTCTGGTTCCTGTGGGAGATAGCCGACGCGGATTCCTTCCGCTGCCCATGCTTCGCCCTGAAATTCAGTGTCCATACCGGCCATGATCTTCATCAAGGTCGATTTACCGGCACCATTCACACCGATAATGGCGATTTTGGTTCCGGGTAAAAATTGCAGGTGAATATTATTTAGAACAGGTTTTTTAGCGCCGGGAAAAGTCTTGGTCAGACCTTTCATGACATAACTATACTGGACGGCCATGACGTCTCCGAGATTGGGCGAAAAAGGGAAAATATCGTCTAAATTAGCGAAGCTTTGTTATATTGGCAAATCCTGATCCCCGAAAAATGCGGTTATCAGTGTCTTTGTCTGGTTGTTTTTAAAAAGAAGAAAAATCACCCTTACCCTGTATAGATAAGTCTTCTAAAATTCTACGCCTTATTTTGGTGATGAAAGGCGTGGTT
>NZ_JAIWON010000153.1 GCF_020216885.1 Zymomonas sp.
CATGGAAAATGCGAGGAACGGGACGGCGGCGATATTCTTTCTTTTGGGATGTGCTATTGCGACATGGGGGGCGTTAATTCCTTTTGTCAAAATCCATACGGCTATTTCTGACGGGCAGCTTGGTTATCTGCTTTTATGTTTGGGATTGGGAGCGCTTTTCTCTTTGCCTTTAGCAGGCAGTATGGCGAACCGTTTTGGATGTCGTGCAGTTATGACGACAGGCGTGATTATTACCGCAATCGCGATCCCTTTTCTGGCGACTTTATCCTCCCCTATCATTTTGGGAGGAAGTCTATTGATCGTCGGGGCATCGGTCGGTGCCATTGATGCCGCCATGAATATTCAATCGGTTATTGTCGAGAAACGCGCCCAACGTCCCCTTATTTCAGGCTTTCATGCCTTATATAGCATTGGTGGCGCAGCGGGATCAGCGGGATTGGCTTTGGTCTTTTCCAAATCATTTAGTCCGCTAACAGCTGGTATGATGGCCTCGGCCTTGCTTCTTTTGATTTTGGCAATTTTCTGGAAGGATTTACTGCCCGATAAAGGTGAACCCGGTAGTGCGGCAGGCCTTGCTATACCAAAAGGCATGGTTTGGATTTTGAGTATTATCTGTTGCATTGCTTTTCTGGCGGAAGGCGCTGTGCTTGATTGGGGCGGTGTTTTTCTCACTTCGATCAGGAAATTACCACCGGAACAGGCAGGTTGGGGCTATGCCGGTTATGCAACCATGATGACAACGGGACGGTTGTTTGGGAATAAAATCATTGCCAAATTAGGCAATGTTAAAACGGTTTTTCTCGGCAGTCTTTTGGCTATGCTGGGTTATTTGGCGGTTATTTTTATACCTTACACCCCAGCGACTTTCATTGGTTATGCCTTAATCGGTTTGGGATGTGCCGATATCGTTCCGGTTGTGTATAGTGTTGCCGGACGGCAAAATGTGATGCCGAGCCATCTCGCGATATCAGCGGTGACCACCATTGGCTATATGGGTGTTTTGGCGGGCCCGATTGCTATCGGTTTTATTGCCAATGTTGTCGGTTTGAAAATATCATTTTTCTTGATTGCAGCCTTGTTGGCCGGTGTTGCTGTCTTTTCCAAAAAAATGACCGTGCAATAAATATATTTTAGGGTGGGGCTGTGTTTTCAGCCTCACCCTTTCAAGTCCAAAATAAGCATCCAGATGTCAGGATATTTGGGCTATCCTGACCTGAAAAGTCACATGGGGTCAGTTGCGTGATTTAAAGAAATTGATCACCGCCAACAAGATAACAGCGCCGATCAATGAGACCAGAAAACTTTGCAGGGTCAGGCCGACATCGCCGATATCACCACGGTTGAAGATAAAGCCCCCCAAAGAAGCCCCGACAACACCGATAATAATATTAAGAAAAACGCCGCTGCCGCTGCCTTTCATAATAAGTCCGGCGAGCCATCCGATAATACCGCCGACGATAAGCCAAGAAATAAGCCCCATTACCAAACTCCCTTAAAAAAAGAATTGTCAATATTTGTATATAAAACGCCTAATCTTTAACATCTGTTCCCTGACGTGAAATTTTTTCAAAAAATCGTAAAATGAAAAATGGCAGCATCAAAAGATTCTCTTCAAAAAAAAGAAGCGACCCCGTTAAGGTCGCTTCTTTTACTTCAAAATGGGATAAAAAAATTAGGGCTGATAGCTACGACGGATGAAAGAAGAAACATCGTCATGTAGCGATTTTAAAGACTCTTCATTCACGTAAACCATATGGCCTGATTTATAATAGTGATATTCAAGATTCTGTTCGAGGCTCTTTCTGATCGGCAGATGGTGCATTTCATACCAGCCCTGATAATAAGGCGTTGCGAGATCAAAATAGCCGCCTGCGACCATCACCTTTAATTTGGGATTGGTCGTCATGGCCGCCGCCAGATCAGGCATCATATTAGCGACCCACGGCACCACGCCCCCGCTGGGAGAACGATGTTTAAAATCCCAGCCGCCTGGGAAATTAACCATAGATTTATATTCGCGACCCTGCCCGAAATGGAGCTGGTTCAAAGAATAATCATTAAAGGCCGAGACATAAGCTGAAGACAAAGCCGAGCTTTGTGGATCATAGCTGGCTTCTTTATCGAGAGGATCAAGAGAAGGCCCTGAGAAACGCGTATCCAGACGACCCGTCGTGATATCGCCGCCTTGCAATATTTGCGTAAATTGACCGCCATTTAACCGCAAATCAGCTTTCAGCACATAATCCACCGGAATACCGGTATATTGGCTGTATTTTTGCGCAATGGCCTGTTTTCTTGAAGGATCCAGTGCGGAGCCTTGCTGTAACGCCATCGCATATTCTGTGGTGGCGAAATATTCGACTTCCCGAAGGAATTTTTCCAAATCAGCCGGTTTTTGACCCTGTAAACGGTTATGATACCAAGCCGTTGCAGCATAGGTCGGAAGATTGGTGATGAAAGCCTGATCTGCACCCGGATTGGCATTCGGGAAATCGGAATCCAGCGTGAAGTTTAATATCTGGGACAGCAGGATAATGCCGTTAAAATCAATCGAGTTATCATTTTCCAGCATATTCGACAAAACAGCAGAACGCGGCGTGCCGTAGCTTTCACCAAACAGATATTTTGGGCTATTCCAGCGGTTAAATTTGCCTAAGAAGCCTTTGATAAATTCACAGAAAGCATAGGCATCTTGATCCACGCCAAAAAAGGCTTTGGCTTTATCTTTACCAGCGACCCGACCGAAACCGGTAGCAGGGGCATCAATAAAGACAACATCCGCGACATCCATCAAGCTGTAGTCATTATTGACCAGACGATAAGGTGCGCCTTCGCTATGTTCATGATCGGGAACAACAATACGTTTGGGCCCGAAAGACCCCATATGCAGCCAGACCGATGCAGAGCCGGGCCCGCCATTATAGAAAAAGACGACCGGTCTTTGTGACGATGGCACGTCTTTTTTAAAATAGGCCGTATAAGACATTGTGGCGCGTGGCTGTGTTTTATCTTTATCCTCGACGGTTTCATCCCAGCCTTTCGGATGAACCAATAACGTTCCAGAGACCGCCTGATAACGGATGGTCTGCCCTTTGACCGTCACACTGCCTTCGCTGGTAGCTTCGGCGGGTTTTAAGACATCATCACTTGCGGATGTCGTCTGTGTTTCTGCGGCTTTATCTTTTGTTTTATTATCCGCTTTTTCTGCGGAAACCATGCTTGCCATGCCAAACGTCGTCATGGCTGTCATACCTAGTAATATTGACCGAACTAAGCGCATTAAACGCCCCCCTTTGATGCAGTTTTTATATTCAACTTGGATAAAGGGTCAGTTTTTCAGAAAAATTTGATAGATATAAAAAATGTAACTGCCCTTCCCCCTTAAAACAGCAAGAGAGCATAATATTACCCTATTTAATAGTCAACAAAACCACATTTTACAATTTTTAAAAACTCTTTATAAATACTGATTATGATATAATATATCAAAGTATATAATTTATTTATTTTTTAAATTTTTAAAATTTTACAATTAAATACTTCTTGTTATCGAAAGAGTGGCCTTGAAGATGAAAGTAAGTCGTAAGGTGAGCTTTGAGGATGAGGCTGTTTTTATTAAATGTCTATTTCTTATAAGTTATAATAATCTTGGCTTGCTTTATAAGTTCTATGATTACTTTTTTGTAATCTTTCATATCAAATGACATATTTGTGTCAAAATTTTTCAGAATTTTAAAAAGAGATCTCAATTTTGAAAAAAGCGCAAAAAAGGATTATGGGCTTTTTGTCTATAATGGATGCCTTTTTGATAATATCGAAGTCGCGCCTAGCCTTTATTTTGGGGCTTATTTGCCTCTCTTACTGCAAAGAATAAAGCGGATGGCACGTTATTTTCAAATTATGACTTCATAAAATCAAATGGCCTGTTTATGAAAACAGGCGTTTTGAATGACGCTTTCTTTTCCTGATATATTCCAGACAAGGCAATCCTCTATGTCCACTGAAACGGTCGATCCGCGCTATATTGATCTTGATAGCTGGCCTAGCGAATATGCGGTTGAAGCAATGTTGGAAGGTCAGATGGCGGCTGTTGCCGCAGTAGCCGATCAATCCTCTCGCATTGCGACGGCTAGTAGCGCAGCGGCTGGAAGGTTATTGGATGGCAATCGTCTGGTTTATGTCGGGGCTGGCACCTCTGGCCGAATTGCCGTTCAGGATGGGGTTGAATTAACCCCGACTTATAATTGGCCGTCCGAAAGACTGGCTTTTATGATGGCGGGGGGTATGGCTGCGTTGGCCGCTAGTGTCGAAGGGGCAGAAGATAATATCGAACGCGCTGTTCAGGAAGTTGAGGCCTTGCATCTTGATAGCCGCGATGTTGTGATCGGTGTCGCGGCCAGTGGCAGAACCCCTTATACGGTGGCAGCGATAAAAGCCGCCAGACAAGCGGGTGCCTTGACGATTGGCATTGCCAATAATGCCGGTAGTGCTTTGTTAGAGGCCGCCGAGCATCCCGTTTTAGCCGCGACCGGAAGCGAAGTCGTGGCGGGATCAACTCGTATGAAGGCTGGAACGGCTCAAAAAGTTGTTTTGAACACCCTTTCAACAGCGATTATGCTGCGGCTGGGCTTGGTTTGCCGCGGTTTGATGGTCAATATGCGGGTCTCTAATGTCAAATTACAACAACGTGCCGTTGCCATGGTCTGCCGATTGGCAAAAGTTGATCAGGATAAAGCCAAAAAAGCCCTTACGATCGCCCAAAATGATATTCGGAAAGCTGTTCTAGTGACGATGGGTCAGAGCATTACGGAGGCAGAAAAAGCCTTGGCTGATTGTCGGGGCAATTTGCGGCAAGCTATGGAGCTTTTAGCGGCGTCTTCTGGGGATAAGGGGTTGTTATGAGCCATCATTATGCCGTTAAAGAAAGTTTCCTGACTTTACAGGGTGAAGGTATCCAAGCTGGAAGACGGGCTGTCTTTATTCGCTTTGCCGGTTGTAATCTGTGGAATGGTCGCGAAGATGACCGTGAACAGGCGACATGCCGTTTTTGTGATACTGATTTTGTTGGTATTGATGGCGAAAATGGCGGACGATTTACCGCAGAAGAATTAGCAGAACAGGCCATTCGATTGTGGAAAGAGACGCTTGGAAGCCGATATCAATCTGTCCGGCCTTTTGTCGTTTTAACAGGCGGTG
The DNA here is from genome assembly GCF_020216885.1 of Zymomonas sp. Classification (GTDB taxonomy): domain Bacteria; phylum Pseudomonadota; class Alphaproteobacteria; order Sphingomonadales; family Sphingomonadaceae; genus Zymomonas. Next base: position 5,197 of record NZ_JAIWON010000153.1, read on the forward strand.
AGCCATTATTACAAGTGGATGAGGCTTTGCTGCTGGCCTTGAAAAATCAAGCTTTTGAGATCGCTATCGAGACTAATGGAACGCAATCTGTCCCGTCTGCGATTGATTGGGTTTGTATGAGCCCCAAAGCAGGAAGCCAGATTATCCTTGAAAAAGGCAATGAAATAAAACTGGTATGGCCGCAAGAAGGCATTGATATTGAGCTTTTGGAAAATCTGGATTTTGATCATTATCTGATCCAGCCAATGGATAACGAGTCTCAAAAAGAAAATATCCAAAAGGCTATCGCCTTTGTGATGCAGCGGCCTTTATGGCGGTTATCTATTCAAAGTCATAAATTGATTGGGGTAAAATAATGGATAATCGCCCCTTTTAGAGGGGCGATATCCTCTTTTTTAGAAGCCGTTTTTTTTGAGGCTTTTATACAAGGTTACCTGAATAATAATCTGCATTGTGCTGATGACGGTCGTCAACAATACGACAAGAATACTGACGGCCATTTTCAGCGAAATCGACATCGAAGCGGCTAATGCCAGAATTCTCGACAAACCATAGTCGCCGATTAAAAAAGGCAATAAAATGAGAAGCAACGGCCAAAAAAGCCCTTTGGTTAAAGAAAAGCTATGCTTGATCGCTTGGAAGGCTGAATCTTTTTCAGCCATCATCGGATACCAGAAAAAGAATTTCACCTGAAGCGCCAGAAAAAGCATGACGCATAGGCCACCCAAGCTCAAAAGCATTGAGGTTGAGACCGGAAAATGATGCGCTGCATATAATTTTAACAAAAATGTCCCGACCAGAATCAGGGTCAGCGATAACAAAATCGAGACTGTAAACAAAAAGGCAAAAATTGAAATCAGGCGATTAAGCGCTACTCTAAAAGCACTTTTGACGGTTTCGCCCCCAAAAAGGGTAAGGCGCGACAAAGCCAGAATACCAATCAGATTGAAACTGCCCCCGATTAGGAGAACCAGCAGCGGAAAAAGACGCGGCTGACTTCCGGCTTCGATTATCGGCGTTGTCGGAAAAAGTAACAAAATCAGAAGATTGCCAAAGCCGATCGTCGATAGAGCAACGGGCGTAATCAGCTTTATCTCTCGTTTGAGGAAAGCCCAGCTATCAATGATAAGATTGTTTATGCGAAAAGATGGCACCAATTTTTCCTTATTAACCCGAAATTCTGCGTTATGTCAGTTTTGGTCATGCAGCCGTTACAGAGGCCTAGATATTATAATAAACGCGCCTTTATAAAAAAGGCTATCCGGCTGTTTTGCCCCCTCGCCTTTCTATGAATGATTTTTCAAACAAAAAAAAAAGGCTTGCTATCAAAAGATAACAAAGCCTGAAATGTCATCGGCATCGGTATTAAAGGATGTCTTGTCAGACAAAAAA
>NZ_JAIWON010000154.1 GCF_020216885.1 Zymomonas sp.
AATATGCTGAAGCCGGTCTTGATGCTGATGGTATCGTTGCCGCGGTTATCTCCGCTTTGCATCGGAACTCAAAGCCTGTTGAAGTCGTTGAAATGGCGAATATGGGTAGCATCGCTCGCGCTTAATTTGCTATTAGGGAGCCTCGGCTCCCGACAATAGTAAAGAGATCATATATAATGCTACATCCGGTTGTTTTGTGTGGTGGTTCAGGTACACGTCTTTTCCCGTTATCCCGCCGGAGCCATCCCAAACAACTCCTCAGTTTGATGGGCGAAAATAGCCTGTTTCAGGATGCCGTCGCGCGTGTAACAGATTCGTCTCTATTCACCGCGCCTCTTGTTATCTGCAATGAAGAATACCGTTTTACTATTGCAGAGCAGTTGCAAGAAATGGGTATTAAGGCGCAAGAGATTATTCTTGAACCAGAAGGCCGGAACACAGCGCCCGCGATTGCTTTAGCGGCTGCGATGATCGCGGATAAAGATCCCGATGCCTGCATGCTAATCTTACCGTCAGATCACGTTATCCGTGATGTCAAAGCATTTCATGAAGCGATCAAGGATGCCGAAACTATTGCCCGTAAAGCAAAGGCGCTTGTGACTTTTGGCGTGCGCCCGACCTCTCCTGAAACAGGTTACGGTTATATCGAAATGGGTGAAGCATTACCTATAGCGGGTGGCTATCATATCGACAGATTCCGTGAAAAGCCGGATATCAAGACAGCTGAAGATTATTTAGCTAGTGGTCGTTTCCTCTGGAACAGCGGGATGTTTCTTTTCCCCGTGTCACGGATATTAGAAGATTTTGCACTTTACCAATCCGATATTTTAGATGCGGTTAAAGCCTCTTTACGCAAGAGCCAAAAAGACCTTGATTTTACGCGCCTAGACGCCAAATCCTTTGCGAAAGCGCCCTCTATTTCGATAGATTATGCGATTATGGAAGCGGCTCATAACAGGGCTGTCGTGCCCGTTGATATTGGTTGGAGTGATGTCGGTTCATGGTCATCACTTTGGGCGATCAGTGATCATGACGATAATGGCAATGTTTTAATGGGCGATGTGGTCGCCGAAGATTCTTCTAATTGTCTTATTCGCTCTGAAAACGGTTTGGTCGCGACGCTTGGTGTCAAAGACCTAACTATTATCAACACTTCAGATGTGACCTTGGTCGTCAACCAAGATCAGTCCCAAGATGTTGGGACATTGGTCAAAAAAATGATCAAGGAAGGGCGGCTTGAGCCTTTAAATCCCAAACAGGTTGCCCGTCCTTGGGGATGGTATGAATCCATTGCCATGGGACCTCGTTTCCAAGTGAAACAGATCATGGTGAAACCGGGTCATCGACTTTCGCTGCAAAAGCATTTTAATCGCGCCGAACATTGGGTGGTTACGCAAGGCACCGCACGTGTCACGGTTGGCGATCATGTTGACCTTATTCGCGAGAATGAATCCATTTATATTCCGATGGGGGAGGTGCATCGCCTCGATAACCCCGGAAAAGTCGATTTACTCCTTATCGAAATTCAGACCGGCTGTTATCTGGGGGAAGACGACATCGTTCGCCTTGAAGATGATTATAGACGCTAAGCTAAAAAAAGAGGCTTCTTTTTTAAGAAGCCTCTTTAAATAGCCCTTTAGAAACCAAATTTTTTATAAAAATCTTTCAATCGTTTCTTATAATTTTCCATTGAGAATTTCTCTGCTTGGACAGGACCACGTTGCTGTAATGTCTTCACCAAATCATCATCCTCAGCCAGCGCGCTTATGGCTTCAGAAATGGCATCTACGTCATAAGGATCCACTAATAACGCGGCATCTCCTGCGACTTCTTTAATCGCTGGGTGGGTCGAACTGATAACCGCCGTTCCTAAACACATCGCTTCAGCAACAGGTAAACCAAAACCCTCTGCAATCGACGGGAAGACAACGGCGCGTGCGCCTTTAATCGCACTAACAAGCTGAGACCGAGACATATAGTCCAGCTGAATAATTTTCTTTTTTTCGGGTAGATCGCGCCCTTTTAGCTGCTCCAGCAAAGCATGATCCTCTTCAGCACTCCAACTACGGCTGCTAACAATCACAAGAGGATAATCAGGACAATCCGCAGCCATATAGGCTTCAATTAAGCGCTTTACATTTTTCTTTGGCTCTATCGCACCATAGAACAAGAAATAATGGCCATATTCCAAGCCAAATAAGCCATTTACATCCCGCTCAACCAAAGACTTCGGACGATTTTTCAAGGCCTCTTCAAAATCAACGGCCTGATATAAATTCGTTACTTGGCTCTCAGGCGCATTAAACAGACGAATAATATCTCGCCTAGAAGCCTCAGACACAGTCAGTATATGATCTCCATTTTTTAAAATATCGGCGATAATGTTCCAATTTAAAAGATGGTTACCACCGACTGTATTGGGATGTGTAAAGGGTACCAGATCATGAATAGTATAAATATTAATACTATTCTTTAATCTTATAGGAATAAGATGCGTCCAATGCATAAATTGGGGTGCATCATCTAATATCATATTTAAAAAATTGTGGAATGTTTTGTAATTTTTTTTAGAAATAGTAAAAATATTTCTGTAATTGTAAATATATTCTACATCATTACTGGTATTTTTTGAATATAATTTATCAACGATATTTAAATTTATTCTATCTGGTTGAATCTTTCCAGATTTTTTATAGCGTATAATATCTTTAATATCAGATAAAATGGCTGTTTTCGAGGAATGTGATGACTCGTTGCGAAAGAATAGAATTTCTCTTAAAGCAGGATTTGATGAATTGCTTACATTTCTGCCATAAATAATGCCTGTTTCATGGCCGATGCTTCTTATCGCTTTCAATAGAGATCGAGCATAAGAGGCAATGCCTGTTCCTTGCGGATTAGCAAGGTTGAGGCCATCAACAAAACATTTAAAAGACATGGAATAGGTGATCCGTATAACAATAAAATATTAAAATTGAATAATAGAACTTTCGCTAAAAGGCGAAGATCGATTTAATCTTATGAAGTAAAAAGTAGATTTGATATGTTATAAATACAAAAAAAGCCGGCTAAAAGCCAGCTTATAACATCCAATAAATTGTAACACCGAAGTTAAATTTATTGGCGACCCCAACGGGAATCGAACCCGTGTTTTCGCCGTGAAAGGGCGATGTCCTAGACCGCTAGACGATGGGGTCGCTCGCGGTGTGAGGCGGTAGATATGGAATTCTCGCGATTAGGTCAAGCAGTTTTTTTAAATTTTTTTATTTTTTTTCAAAAACTTTTACCGTCTCGCGAAAAATGCCCTATTTCCTTACGCCCAAGCGATATCCTCAATATGAAGCTGGGCATCTTTTCTGCCATTCCATTCATTTAACTGGATTTTACCGGCCACCCATAGCTTGCGATCACGCCCCGCCGCTATCACCATTTGGGTGATTGGGGTCTCTACCGCATTAAAGGCAATCGCCTTAAAGCTTTGCCCATCTTGTCCTTTAAAAATAACCGACAAATGCTTCTCTTTTAATATCCGCGTCTGAATTGCATATACGGGGCCCGTAACAATATGAGGGGAGGGCCACCCTGCACCATAGGGGCCTCCAGCTTCCAACGCTTCGATCACGGCCAAATTAACGCCGCCTGCGCTTAAAACTTCATCAATAAACAAAGCTTTATTCGCCCGAGCCGTTTCAACATCTTTCCGTACTCTTTCAGATAGAAAGGCAGCAAAATCCTGTATCTGCTCTTTCTTGACACTTAAGCCCGCCGCCATGGCATGACCGCCACCATTCACTAACAGCCCCGCTTGCTTGGCTGATAAGACAGCAGCGCCCAAATCGACGCCAGATAAAGAACGTCCCGAACCTTTACCATTGCCGTCTTCATCAATCCCGATGACGATCACCGGACGGTCATATTTTTGTTTTAATCGACCTGCGACAATGCCGATTACACCGGGATGCCATCCTTCGCCCGCCACAACCATCACAGGCCGTTCAACTTGCTCTTCACATAGGCCTTCAGCGGCTTCGGTTACAGTTTGTTCAATCGATCGTCGTTCCAGATTGAATTGATTTAAAGCGAGTGCCAGCTCCTCACATTCATTCTTATCAAGACTGGTCAGCAATCTTACACCCAGATCAGATTTACCGACCCGTCCACCGGCATTGATCCTCGGGCCCAATATAAAACCAAGATCATAAGTCGTTGGCGGACGAGAAACGCCTGCGATATCCAATAGAGCTGCAAGGCCGGGACGATGCCGTGCCACCATAACTTTTAATCCTTGCGCGACAAAAGCCCTGTTGAGCCCATGTAACGCCGCGACATCAGCGACTGTTCCCAAGGCAACTAAATCAAGCAACGCCATTAGTTTGGGTTCGGGTCTATCCGCAAAATAGCCGTCTCGCCGCAAATGCCGCACCAAAGCCGCTGCTAATAAAAAAGCTACGCCGACAGCGGCCAAATGCCCATATTGTGCGCCTTCTTCTTCATCAAGACGGTTAGGATTTACAACAGCATAAGCCTCTGGCAATTGAGGCTGACATTGATGATGATCGACAACTACCACATCCAAACCGGCTTCTTTTGCTGCTTCAAGGGCTTCATAAGCCTGCGCGCCGCAATCGACCGTCACAACTAGATTAGCACCTTCTTCGGCCAATTTTCGCATCGACTGTACTGCGGGGCCATAGCCTTCCGCCACACGGTCAGGAATATAGTAACCGGCATGCACACCCAATTGACGGAGAAGATCGATCATTAAAGCCGACGAAGTAGCACCATCGACATCATAATCGCCAAAAATAACGATAGATTCTTTCTTATAGATAGCCTTTGCTAGCCTCTCTGCCGCGCGATCCATATCGCGTAACAAAGAAGGGTCAGGCATAAAATTTTTAATTTTGGGATCGCGATAGGCAGCCAGATTTTCACGAGGGCAACCGCGCGTGATAAGAATGCGATCAATCAGATCTTCAAGCGGATTTTCTCCACTAAACCCCGAATTTTGGCCTCGCCATTGCCATGCTTGACCCAGAGCAGAAGAAGAAACGCCGCAGACAAGATTTGCCATAAATATCCCAAATTCGCATAATAAAGAAAGAATTCGCTTGAAATGAAGAGACAAAGAACAAAAGAACCATCATTGCTCCACTATCCCTGACATGATAGCGCAACAGACATTATTAGACCATAACCCCGAAACAGGACAAAATATCATAATGGAAGAAATACAAGATCTGGCGGTTATGCGCCCGGATCAGGTCAATGTGCCGGAAGAAATACAGGAAGCCATTCGCAGCCTTATCCGTTGGGCGGGTGATGATCCTGATCGGGAAGGCCTGATTGATACACCCAAGCGGGTTGCCAAAGCATGGAAATATTATTGTCGGGGGTATCGGGAAGACCCTGAAAACCATTTAAAAACCGTTTTTGAAGAAGTTGGTGGCTATAACGATATCGTATTGCTGAAAGATATTCCTTTCTATTCGCATTGCGAACATCATATGGCGCCCATTATGGGGCATGCCCATATCGCCTATTTGCCGAATAAAAAGGTTGTTGGCCTGTCAAAACTGGCGCGGGTGCTAAAAGGCTACGCCCATCGCTTGCAAATACAGGAAAGATTGACCGCACAAGTCGCCGATTGCATCTGGAATAATCTGCGTCCGCGCGGTGTTGCGGTGGTTATTTCTGCGGTGCATAGCTGTATGGCCGCGCGTGGGGTCGAAACCCCCAATGTCCAGACCGTCACCAAAACGCTACGCGGTATTTATAGTGAAGACCCTGAACAGGCCAAAATGATCCTTAATCTTATGGGTGTATAATCCAGATCAAGGTTAATGGTAAAATTTACCGTTTTCCGGTGGAAATGGTGTTATGACCAAAGATGAACTAGCTATCTGGAAAAGATTATGACAGCGACCCGTAGCCTTTCTATTATGGGTGAAAGCCTACCGCTAAAAACCCCCTTCAGGATTTCGCGGGGCGTTAAAAATACGATTGATACGATCGTCGCCAATATCAGTGAAAGCGGCGTTACTGGACGAGGGGAGGGCATTCCTTATCCACGTTACGGTCAGACGGTTGAAAGCGCATTGATAGAGGCCAATTCGGTCAGCCATAAGATAACCGAGCATTACGGACGGGAAGCCTTGCTGACATTGCTCCCGCCTGGGCCCGCCCGCAATGCGTTGGATTGTGCTTTATGGGACATTGAAGCGCGGATTTCAGGGCAAAGCGTTGCCAGTATGATGGGGATAGCCAAGCTTGAACCACTGGCCACTGCCGTGACAGTCAGTCTTGACGAACCTGAGGTTATGGCAAAAGCAGCAGCAAAGCTGGCTTATTGTCCGGTAATCAAAGTCAAGGTGGATGAGCATAATCCAGAAGACTGCATCAAGGCCGTGCGGGATCAGGCGCCCAAAGCACGGCTGATTGTTGATCCTAATGAAAGCTGGTCTTTCGATTTGCTCGATAAGATGCAGAATTTTTTGGCTGATGCGCGTGTCGCTTTGTTGGAACAACCGCTTGCAGCGGGCGCTGACGAGGCGTTGAAAGGCTTTTCACCAGCCGTGCC
>NZ_JAIWON010000155.1 GCF_020216885.1 Zymomonas sp.
ATGCCGTTGTTTCCTATACTTCTGGTAAGCCCGTTGTCCGCATTGGGCGGATTGCCGGTCAGTTTGCCAAGCCACGTTCTTCTAACATGGAAGAAAAAGAGGGCGTTTCTCTGCCAAGCTATCGTGGCGATAACGTCAATGATATTTCTTTTACCGAAGAAGCGCGTCTGCCTGATCCCGATCGCCTTTTGACCGGACATGCCCAATCGGCCATCACCCTTAATTTGATCCGTGCCTATACCCAAGCCGGCGATGACAAATGGGAATATGCCTTTAACGGTCTGCATGACTTTGTGAATAGCCGTGCATGGGCAGATGATTTATGGCGTGGTCTGGTCGCTGAAATGGGCGATGCTTTTCGTTTTGCCCAGAGCTGTGGCGGTTTTGGTAACGGATATGCTGCCCCATGCTTTACCAGTCATGAAGCTTTGCATCTGCCTTATGAAGAAGCCATGGTGCGGAGCGATTGCGACTATGGATTGGATTATGCCACATCCGGTCATTTCTTGTGGATTGGTGATCGCACGCGCTTTGAAGGTTCGGCTCATGTCGAATTTTTGCGCGGTGTTGATAACCCCATTGGTTTGAAATGTGGCCCCAATTTGGAAGCTGATGAGCTGTTGCGCTTGTTGGATGTCCTTGATCCGTCCCGTGAAGCCGGTCGTATCACCTTGATTACCCGTTATGGTGCTGACAAAATTGAAAAGCATCTGCCTACTTTGGTTCGGGCGGTTAAGGCCGAAGGTCGTCCTGTCGCATGGATTTGTGATCCGATGCATGGCAATGGCACAACCACCAGCGAAGGTCAGAAAACCCGGCCATTCGAGCGCATCCTTGAAGAAGTTAAAGGCTTTTTTGCCGTTCATCAGGCAGAAGGCACCTATGCCGGTGGTATCCATCTGGAAATGACAGGGCTGGATGTAACCGAATGCATCGGTGGCAGCGCTGGACTGAGCGAAGAAGACCTGAAGCGGCGTTATATGACGCATTGTGATCCGCGCTTAAGTCGCGATCAGGCTTTGGAAATGGCCTTTCAAGTTGCCGATTTGTTCTAGGCGGCTTTTATAGTTGACGGGAAGGGCGGGGTGGACTATCCCGCGCTTCTCTGCTGGTCCCTTCGTCTAGCGGTCTAGGACGTCGCCCTCTCACGGCGAAAACACGGGTTCGATTCCCGTAGGGATCACCATTTTACCTATTTTAGTCATTTATTTTAGTAATATATAAACATTAAAATGGATTTTTAGGTTTTAAAATTTTATTTGAAATTTTAAAATTGATAATTATAATTCCTCTCCCTGATTTTTGATTTCTTTATTTTTTTCCAATTTTTATTAACTTTAAAAACAACTTTTTTTTCAAAAAAAATATTTTACTTCAATCTATTGCATAGAATAATATCGTTTTTTGTTGTTTTATAATTTTTTAGCATTTCTCTTCAAAACACCCCTTAAATTTGATATTGATTTTCAATATCAAATGTTAGATAATAAATTATTCTTGTTACTTAATGTTGTTTAGTGCTGTTATAAATGGTTATTGTTGGGTGGGATTGTGTATTTGTATTTCAATATAATACATTTTTAAGGGGGAATCTTATGTCTATCAAAAATACTCTGCGATCGTCTAAAAATTTTATAAACCTTTCATTGTAAAGGTTTTGTCTATGCAGTCATATCGCCAGCGTCCTTATGCTTTTTTGCGGCGCAATATCCGTTGGGTATTGCCTTGTTTTTGTTTGAGTGTGTTGCCCACGGCGGCTTTCTCTGAAGCGGCACTGCCTTTTCAAGAAAATGCCGAACATGAGAATGCAGATTCTAAGGCTTTTTCTGGCAGGCATCATCATCGCGGTTATCATGGCCATGAACAATCCGATCAGCAACAATCTGACCATGAAGGCCGTCATCATGATCATCATGGACGCCGAAATATGTCTGATGATGATAGCTTGTCTATTCGTGATTTGATCGTCGAAGCCGATCGTCCCAAAGCGACCACCGATGGCAGTAATAGTTATGCCGTAAAAGGGGTTACTATCGGTAAGCGGATTCAGCGGTTGGAGGATATTCCTCAGTCTGTTTCTGTTATGACCAAGCAACAGATGCTGGATCAGAATCTGAATACGGTTAACGATGCTTTGAATCAGGTTCCTGGGGTCACGGTTAATAATTATGGTGACGGCACATCGGGATTTATGTCTCGTGGTTACGGCATGAATACCCAATTTGATAGTATTCCGTCCTTTGGTGGAACGTCTTTTGCGCAGCAATTCGATTTAAGCATTTATGATCGAATAGAAACTATTCGAGGCCCTGATGGTATTTTCCAAGGGGGTGGTTCCCCCGGCGGTGTCATCAATATGGTTCACAAGCGGCCTTTGAGTAAATTCCATGTCGAGACAGGGGGCTCGGTAGGGTCTTGGAATAACCTTCATGGCTATTTTGATGTGACGGGCCCCTTGAATAAATCCGGCACGATCAATGGTCGTATTGTCATGGCAGGCACTAGTCAGGATTATTATTATAAACCCGGTCATGACCAGCGTTGGACGGGATATGGTGCCATTGATTTTCATTTCGACTATAAAACAACTTTGACCCTGACAGCGGCAGGGCAAAAAAATAAGACGACCCGTTTTATGGGTTTGCCACGCGCTAGCGATGGTTCTGATCTTAATTTGCCTGTTTCAAGCTATGTCGGTGCCAGTTGGAACAAAAGCCAGTCCCCAATGTATGAATTGTCTGCCGATTTCGAGCGTCATCTTGGAAAAGGCTGGCAGGTTCGTTTGGCCGGACGGCATCGCTATACCAATTCTTCACAAGTTTATAGCTTGGTTAGCAAAATCAATACCAAGACGATGAAAGGTAATTTTTCTTTATATAATGCGGTTGATAAAGAAAGATATGATGACGTCGATTTATATGTAACGGGCCCTGTTCATTTGTTTAACCGCAAGCATATCTTCTTGGTTGGGGCTAACTATAGCTATAACCTTGAAAGAGATGGCAGTGCTTCTGCGACCTATAGCAAATATCCTCAGTTAACTAATCAGGATATCTTTAATCCAGTTTTGCCTGAATCTTTGCTGTCAGGAGATTTGACTACTTATTATAGAGAGCCCTCTGTTCAAAAAGGTTTATATGCGTCTGCCCAGATTGAAGTAATTAAGCCTGTTCAAATTTTGTTGGGCGGAAGATTGAGCAGCTATACCTATAAGCTGAAAAATTTGATCGCTGGCACGCCTACCAAAACCCAGCAGCATGTCGGCAATCATTTGACGCCTTATGCCGGTGTTGTCTGGCATATGACGAAAAATTTGACGAGCTACTTTAGCTATACGGATATTTTTTCGCCTCAAGGCGGTTACACGGAATCTGGTGACCGAATAAAGCCGTTACAGGGACAGCAAATGGAAGCCGGTATCAAGGGGGCATGGTTCCATGAAAAACTCCATGCCAGTTTTGCGGCTTATCGTATTATGCAGCATAATTTAGCGCGGGCTACCCAAGATGGCCGGATGGATTGTGGCCCTTCGCAGACTTCGACTTGTTATGAAGCAGCGGGTCTGGTGCGAAGCCAAGGTTTTGATGCCGAAATTATCGGACAGCCGATGAAAGGCCTCGATATCAATTTTGGCTATACCTATAACGATAACCGCCTTATGAAAGCGGTAAGCAGTAGCGTGCCGGTGGGTTCCCGTTATACATCCAATACGCCCGCCCATTTGTTTAAATTATGGACACATTACCGTTTTGCTTTGGGGAAATCTTCCGACAAAAATATTTTAAGTTTTGGCGGTGGCCTTAATGCCCAAACTTCAACCTTTGGCACGACCCGAACGGTTACCCAGCCCGGTTATATCATCGGATCCGCTCAAATCGGTTACCAGCTTAGCCCGAAATTCGAAATTTCGGTGACGGTCAATAATTTGAGCGATACCCGCTATTATTCCCGTTTGGGTAATGTGAATTATTATAACTATTATGGCACACCGAGAAGTTTCATGTTCTCGGTTCATAATTCTTTCTAGGCTTTTACAAAGGAGGAATAGCCCTTTAACAGAGGGCTAATCCTCCTTGTGAGGTTTCCTTGTAATTAGCATTCATATCAAGTCCGGTTCGGAGCATTGTCTCAATAACCTGATCGAGGCTGACGCGATGATTACCGTCCCCAATCATCGCCAAGCGTGCTGCTTCGATTGCCTTGATTGAGCCAACCGCATTCCGTTCAATGCAAGGCACCTGCACTAATCCTCCAATAGGATCACAGGTTAAGCCGAGATTATGTTCCATGCCAATTTCGGCGGCATTTTCTATCTGGCGAGGGGATGCATCCAAGGCAGCGGCAAAACCAGCGGCGGCCATTGAACAAGCGACCCCGACTTCCCCCTGACATCCGACTTCTGCACCGGAAATAGAAGCGTTTTCTTTGAATAACGCGCCAATAGCGGTTGCGGTTAGCAGAAAATTCTCGATGCCTTTTGTGAGATCGCCTTGGATGAAACGGCGATAATAACGCAAAACAGCGGGAATGATGCCCGCTGCTCCGTTGGTTGGTGCGGTAACAATTCGACCACCCGAAGCATTTTCTTCATTAACAGCTAAAGCCCAAAGATTGATCCAATCCAAGGCAGCTAGAGGGTCAATGGCGCGATCGCTATGAATAGCTTTTAATCGAGCATAAAGGGCAGGGGCGCGTCGTCTGACCCGCAAACCGCCTGGCAGAACGCCGGTTTCACTCATCCCGCGTTCGATGCATTCTTCCATAGTTTGAGCAATTCGTTCAATGCCTTGCGTTAATTCTTGTTCGCTGAGGCTTGCCAATTCATTCTGTCGTTGGATATCGGCAATAGAAAGCCCTGTCTCGATAGCGATTTCTAGTAAGTCCCGCGCGGAATGATAAGGATAGGGGATATCTTCATCTTGTAGTTGTGGCGGCAATTTTGCGCCCTCTTCTGGGGCGCGTTCGACAATAGTCCCCCCCCCGATAGAATAGGCTGTGTTTTCAAGGAGAATGTGGTTTTTATGGTTATAGGCGACGAAATGCATCGCATTGGAATGAAAGGATAATCGTTTTTTCTTTTCCCAAAGGATGTCTTTTTCAGGGTCAAAGGGAATGATGTCTCCATTTGCAAAATGGAGGGATTTTTCCTGTTGAATACGGCTGATAATCGGTTCGATATCGTCGACATTGACTTGATCCGGTCTTTCACCAGATAGACCCAATAAAATCGCGCGATCGGTTGCATGGCCGCGTCCGGTCAGCGCCAAGGAACCAAAAAGGGTGACCACAATCCGGCTTACCTGTTTTTTGTCCAGTGCTTGAATGAAATCGGCGGCGGCAATCATGGGCCCCATCGTGTGAGAGGATGAAGGCCCCATGCCTATTTTGAACAATTCGAAAACACTGCTAACCATATTATCTCCTATTAAGAATAGGTAATAGATAAATTAGGATGAAATAAAGCAGGTTTTTTAAAACTTTATCAAAAAAAAGAGCCTGTGAATCTAATCTTGTGGCGGGCGGGGAAAAAGATGTTTTTCTTTTAGATCTTGTTCCGCTTTTTCTATATTTTGCTGCCGGAGAATGGCATCCGCTCCAAGCTTTTTTTCAAGCGAGGCCGCCAGCAACTCCACCATGACCAGACAAGGCACCAGAGATTCATGCGATGTGAAAAGCGTAAAATCGCAGGTCAGCACATGATGTGCCAAACGGGAAACCGGTGATAATTTCGGATCCGTTATCAGAATAATGGTGGTGCGTCTTTGATGTGCCTGTTCCGCCAAGAGAGCGATGTCTTCTTGATAATGACAGATGTCAAATAGCAACAATATATCGCGTCTTCCGCTATCTATGAGTTGTTCATAGGGCGTGAAAGCGTTGTTCTGAACCAAATGAGTGCGAGGGCGTAATCGGTGTAACTGATACCAGAATAATTCGGCAATCGGATGCGTGAGATGGTTACCGACAATGTAAACATTGCGCGAGCAATCGGCGAGAAGTTCGGTTACATCTTCCAATTCACAAGCATTGATCTGCTGTAACGTCCTGTGCATACAATTTTCAAAGAAGCTGTCAGCTTCTTGAAGCACAGACGCAACGGCAGGACGGTCGCTGACATGATTGGCGGTATCATCCTGATTTTGGGGCGTATTATAGATGAGTTTTTGATATAACTCGCCCCTTAAACTGGCTTGAAATTCAGGAAAACTGCTGAAACCCAATTTTGAAACGAAACGCAGCACGGTGGGCCCGCTTACTTTGGCTTTCGCCCCCAGTTTTGCAACGGTCTCTAAACCGGCCATCATATCGCTGGCAAATAATATCTGAGCAATTCGCCTTTCAGCCTGCGTGAAATTTTCTGACGCCTGATGAATTAGAATAGCAAGATTTGATGTATCTTTTTTTACTTTATGCGCTTTCATGCGATGCTTGCAATATTTGTTAACATAGAATCTTTGCAAATATAAAAAAGGTTTTTCTTAAGAAATTCCCCCTATTTTGAAATATTGGTATCATTTTATTATTTAAATTGGAAGGCTTTAAAAAAGATATTTTGTCAGA
>NZ_JAIWON010000156.1 GCF_020216885.1 Zymomonas sp.
TCGCAGGTCGCAGGTCGCAGGTCGCAGGTCGCAGGTCGCAGGTCGCAGGTCGCAGGTCGCAGGTCGCAGGTCGCAGGTTAAATTTTTTAAGAGCAGTGGCAACCCTAAAAGGCTTTTTTTGCCTAAAAAAGATAAAAAAAGGGCAGCCAAACAAGGCTGCCCTCTTTTCTTTAAAAGTGAACTTTTAAAAATTAAGCTTCAAGGGCTTTAACACCCGGCAGCTCTTTACCTTCCATCCATTCAAGGAAAGCACCACCTGCGGTTGAGACAAAGCTGAAGTCTTTGGCTACACCGGCATGGTTAAGAGCGGCAACCGTGTCACCACCACCCGCAACAGAGATCAAGGAACCGGCTTTGGTCAAAGCCGCGGCTTCCTTAGCGAGAGCGACCGTGGCTTTATCGAAAGGTTCAATTTCGAAAGCGCCCAACGGGCCATTCCAGACCAAGGTCTTGGAAGCTTTCAGAACTTCGGTCAAAGCAGCAACGGCTTTCGGGCCAACGTCGAGAATCATTTCGTCAGCAGCAACATCGCTGACCGGAATGGTACGGATCGGCGGATTGGCTTTGAATTCCTTAGCGACGACGACATCGCTCGGAAGATGAATTTTGCAGCCCGTTTTTTCAGCAGCAGCGAAAATACCTTTAACGGTATCTTTCAGCTCATGCTCACAAAGGGATTTACCAACATCAACACCCTGAGCAGCGAGGAAGGTATTAGCCATACCACCACCGATGATCAGATGGTCAACCTTGGAAACAAGGTTGGTCAGAACGTCGAGCTTGGTAGAAACTTTAGCACCACCGACAACGGCTGCGACCGGATGGGTCGGCTTACCAAGGGCAGCTTCAAGAGCTTCTAATTCTTTCTGCATGGCACGACCGGCGAAAGCAGGCAGCTTGTGAGCCAGACCTTCGGTCGAAACATGGGCGCGGTGAGCAGCTGAGAAAGCATCGTTGACATAAAAATCGCCGAGCTTAGCAACTTCTGCTGCCAAAGCCGGATCATTCTTTTCTTCACCAGCATAAAAGCGGGTGTTTTCAAGAAGAGCAACAGCACCCGGATTCAAGGCATCAACGGCTTTTGCTGCAGCATCACCTTTGATGTCATTGATGAAATGAACCGGACGACCCAGAACGCCAGCCAGCGCATCTTTGATGCGAGCCAAGGACATTTCAGGATTCGGCTGACCTTTTGGACGACCGAAGTGAGCCAGAATAAGGACTTTGGCGCCCTTTTCAGCCAATTCATTGACGGTCGGGATTGCAGCACGCAGACGGGTATCATCCGTAACGCGATCGCCATCCATAGGAACGTTCAGATCTTCGCGAACGAGAACGCGCTTACCTTTGACGTCACCAATATCATCTAATGTACGAAAAGCCATTATATCCTCCTTTTGGCCGCCTTATATCATAAAGCGGATCTGATAACGGAGACAGCCTCCTCACGAGACCCAGCTATAACGGATATATCCCATAACGGGCCTGTATCAGGAGGTTAATGCTGCAATCAGCGAATAACTAACTGCAGTAATTAAGAGGCATCCCGCCCCTTGCCACAAGGGCAAAAAGCGGGACAACCCTTTTACCGATAAGATCGCAAAAACTAGAGAGTTTTAGCCATCTGAGCAGCGGTATCGACCATACGATTGGAGAAGCCCCATTCGTTGTCATACCATGCAACAACGCGAGCCAGCTTACCTTCGAGAACGGCCGTTTCACGGCTGTCAACGGTGGAGCTGTGCGGATCGGAGTAGAAGTCACGGGAAACGAGGGGTTCATCGGTGTAACCGAGAACGCCAGTCATATCACCGGTGTCAGCAGCGGCTTTAAGAACGCTGTTGATTTCTTCTGCGGTCGTGTCACGCTGCGGAACGAAGGTGAAGTCAACAAGGCTGACATCCGGGGTCGGGACGCGGATGGAGATACCATCCAGCTTACCTTTGAGTTCCGGGATCACGAGAGCAACAGCGCGGGCAGCACCGGTGCTGGTCGGGATCATGGAAGCGCTGGCCGTGCGGGCACGACGCAGATCAGAATGGATCTGATCGAGGATGCGCTGATCGTTGGTGAAGCTGTGGACGGTGGTCATCAAACCACGAACGATACCGATTTTCTGCTGAAGAACATGCAGAACCGGAGCCAAGCAGTTGGTGGTGCAAGATGCGTTGGAAACGATCTTGTCATCTGCGGTCAGGTCTTTGTGGTTCACACCATAAACAACGGTGCGATCAACATCGCCTTTAGCCGGAGCAGAAATCAGAACCTTCTTGGCACCTGCGGTCAGATGAGCAGAAGCTTTTTCGGTGTTGGTGAAGATACCCGTGCATTCCATCACGATATCAACGCCAAGCTTTTTGTGCGGCAGATTGGCCGGATCACGTTCAGCGGTGACAACAATTTTCTTGCCATCGATGACCATGTCGTTACCTTCGGTGGTAACGGTACCCGGATAGGTGCCATGTGCACTGTCACGCTTGAACAAGAAAGCGTTGCCTTCAACGCTACCCAGGTCATTGATGGTAACCAGTTCAAGTCCAGAATCCGGACGCGACAGAATTGCACGCGCAGCCAGACGGCCGATACGGCCGAAGCCATTAATCGCAACTTTAACCGCCATGTTTATTCTCCTAACTTACTAAGTAGCTATTATATTCCATAGCTATTTTTTAACGTGCCGACTTACCGGCGATCGCGGCCAACACCTTGTTCGTGATGCCGACTGCGGTCAAGCCGAAATGAGCATATAGATCATTCGCCGGGGCCGATGCACCAAAAACATCAATACCATAACGAAGACCATTTATTCCAGTATACCGTTCCCAGCCAATTGTCGTCCCCGCTTCGATCGAAACGCGTAAAATTGTCGATTGAGGTTGATCGGGCAAAACGTCATTGCGATAGGATTCGGGTTGTTGATCGAACAAGGTCCAACTCGGCATCGACACGACATCTGCCCCAAAACCTGCTGTTTCTAGGAGGTCTGCGACCTCAACAGCCAAGGAAAGCTCTGATCCTGTTGCCATCAAGATAACCCGCCTTTTGGCAACAGCCGACCGGAGACGATAAGCCCCGCGCGCCGAAAGATTTTCATCCGCCGATTCGCGTAGCAACGGTAAGTTCTGACGGGACAAAACTATTAATGAGGGGCCATCAATATTTTTCAAGGCCAGCTCCCAACATTCTGCGGTTTCAACCGAATCAGCAGGCCGGAAAACTCTTAAATTAGGAATCAAACGCAAAGACATAACTTGTTCAATCGGCTGATGAGTCGGGCCATCTTCCCCGACACCGATCGAATCATGGGTCATGACATAGACGACCCTTGTCTTTTGCAAAGCCGACAGTCTGATTGCAGGACGGCTATAATCAGAAAAGGCAAGGAAGGTGCCACCATAAGGAATAACACCGCCATGAAGGGCAAGACCATTCATCACTGTCGCCATCCCGAATTCACGAATACCATAATGGATGTAGCGACCGCCATAATCAGCCGCCGATAAGGTCGTCATGCCTTTGGGCTTGGTATTATTAGAAGGCGTCAGATCAGCCGAACCGCCAACTAATTCCGGTAATTGGCGAATCAAGACGCTCAAAGCCATTTCCGAGGCTTTTCGCGTTGCCATCGGCATAGCCGAACTGATGATATTGTTCTTATGGTCTGTCAGATCAAAATCTTGTGGCAACTGACCGTTTGTAATCCGCAAAAATTCGTCTTTATCTTTATTCGCCTCAAGGCGCTCTTTCCATGCATGATATTCATCAAGATGACGCGTGCCCAATTCTTTCCATTTTTTCAGAATGTGATGGGGGACAGTAAAGTCAGGGCTAGTCCATTCCAAAGCCTCACGGGTCAACAGAATTTCTTCTTCCCCTAATGGCGTGCCATGAGCGGCCGCTGTTCCCTGTTTGCCTGGGGAACCATAACCAATCGTCGTCCGGCAAGCGATCAAAGAAGGCCTAGGATCAGCAATAGCCTCATCCATGGCTTTAATAATGGATTCTGTATTATGACCATCACAAGCCACAACATGCCAACCACAGGCACGATGACGCGCCATGACATCTTCTTTTCGTGAAATAGTAACGTCACCATCGATGGTGATACCGTTATCATCCCACAAAACATTAAGGTTACCTAAACCCAGTCTAGCCGCGATCCCGCCGACTTCATGGTTGATACCTTCCATCAGGCATCCATCACCGGCAATGGTCCAAACACGGTGATTAACGATATCTTCACCGAATTGCGCTTTCAAATGACGTTCAGCCAAAGCCATTCCGGCCGCCATACCGATTCCTTGCCCAAGGGGGCCTGTCGTCGCTTCAACCCCTGATAACAAAGTATTTTCAGGATGACCGGCGCAACGGCTACCCAGCTGCCGGAAGTTTTTGATGTCCTCCAAGGTCGGCTCATCATATCCCGTCAAATATAACAGGGAATAAAGCAGCATACATCCATGACCACCGGATAAAACAAAGCGGTCACGATCCGGCCATGTCGGATCTTTCGGATTAAATTTTAAATAGCGCCCAAAAAGGATGGTTGCGACATCTGCCATACCCATCGGCAACCCCGGATGCCCGCTATTAGCGGCCTGGATAGCATCCATCGACAAGGCACGAATGGCATTAGCGAGGTGTCGATACGGAACAGACATTACAAGATACCTAAAAAATTGGAAGAAAAGGTCGATATTTCCGGCCAAAAATGACAAAAACCGGAAGACGCGGCTTTATTAGTCTTTTGCCACCGGAAAGGTCAACATGCCGGACAGCCATGCTCGACAAAGAATAACCTTTAGATGCAAAAAACCCTATAAAAACAATAAAAGGCCATATTGAGGCATGGCCTCAACATGCTATGGGCTAGATATGCCTCAAGATCGTCTTTCACATGCCCTTAACCGTCTGTCACAGGCTCTTATCCGTCTGGAAGAAGCCGACCACCGGCGTATAGCCGATCATGATATTGCTGCGCGTTACCAAAAATTACGCGAAGCGACTGAACAGGCCTTGGCTCGGATTGACAGTCTTCTATCCGGAAACATTCAAGAATCCTATAAGACCTCTTTCCCAACAAAAGAAGATAGAGAAAGATTGGCGGATAGTCTGTCGGATGCAAAAGCCTCCGAAACCTCTCAGGAACAATAAAAATTTATCCCCGAAATCACCCGCTTCCTCACAAAAGCCAGAGCCATACATTATAGCTATTGAATGACGAAATATCTGACGGCTTATATTATCACGGCTTCCAGAATGGACATCATGGAATCATTAAAAATCTTCCTGCGTGATTGAATATAGGCAAACAAGAACCAACATGACTTTCTCTTATCCATCTTAGGCGGGGGAATAGAAAGTATGGCACAGAATAGTGAGCTATTAGTTCGGCAGGTTTTTGAAACGCTTAGCGACTTCAACCGTCCGGCAGAAGAAATGCTGGCTTTTTTTACAGAAGATTACCGCCAAATTGTTGATGGCAAAGAATTGAGATTGAATGATTTTCTTGTTCATATCAAAGCCTTGCGCCAGAAATTAAAAGCACTCGAAATTGATATTCAACATATCATCAGTAATAATGATGCGGCGGCCACGGTGCATATTGCCCATGTCACTCGGGCTTCTGGCAAGAAAAGCCGGATCAAGGTCGTCGCTTTTTACAGCTTTCGAGATGGGAAAATCGCCTTTGTTGACGAATTAACGCATCCGCTTGAAGGTAAAGAAGGGGATCAAGCGCTAGGCTCAATTCAATAAGATCCTTTCATTATAGTAAAAAAATAGCGCTTCAAGCCGTTAACTCTATTACCCTGCCAATGCACGTCCCCTGTCATTGGCAGAGACCTAAAAGCTCTGTATTTTATCCTGTCATTGTTGCGTTTATAAAGGGATAAAGTGACAAAGGTGACTGTTCCACAAAACCGACAATATTGAAGACAGGAACAGATTATGGCGCAAGTAGATATAATGATTGGCGGGCGTAATTATCAGCTAGCCTGCCGCGATGGTGATGAAAACCGCCTTCGCTTTCTTGCTGATATTGTCGATAAAGAAGTCGCAAAGGTCAGCGAACAACTCCATATAGCTGGCGATATCAGACGTTTAATGCTGGCCTCTTTGTTGCTGGCCGATCAAAATGAAGACATCAAAAGCGAAGCCAGCGCTGCAGAATCCCAAAATCAACAGCTCCAGCAACAAAAAGATCAACTGACAGAAAGCCTGAAACTTTGTCAGGACAAACTGAAAATGGAACAAGAAGAAAAAGAGCGATTGGCCATTTTGATCGAAGACTATGCAGAAAGAATGGAAAATATCGTAAATCGCCTTGATGATGAGGCTCAAGCATCCTAAATAAGCAGGCGGTGGTTCTGCGCGGTGCGCGCTCTAGCAATTATCCCTGAGGCTATAAATACATCCAAGGGAGCTGTCCCTGTTCGAATCTTGGTTCGATGCATACGGCGCCCACCTGACGTTTGGGCGTCAGTGGATATTCAAGCAAACGGCCTGGCAGCGGTTCCACCACTTTCATCTCTTGAGTAATAGATCGCTTTTTT
>NZ_JAIWON010000157.1 GCF_020216885.1 Zymomonas sp.
TAGCTTCCTGAACAAAAATCGCCTGATTAGTCAGGGCATCGACCCGCAAAATTCCGAGCTTGTTGATTGGCTTGCCCAGCACTTTGCGGGTCGATGCCCTGACTAATCAGGCGATTTTTGTTCAGGAAGCTATTTCAGGCGTTGCCAGAGAAGCGGCAATTGCAGCCGTTTTGACTAGCTTGATGATTATGTTGTTTCTGGGCTCTTGGCGGTCAACAGTCATCATCGCTATTTCTATTCCTTTGGCGATTATGTCGGCTTTGGGATTGCTTTCTGCCTTTGGTCAAACGCTGAATATCATGACCTTGGGAGGGTTGGCGCTGGCCGTTGGTATTTTGGTCGATGACGGTACCGTCACAATCGAGAATATCAACTGGCATCTTGAGCATGGCAAAGACGTTATTCCGGCCATTATTGATGGGGCGATGCAGATTGCGACACCGGCTTTGGTCTCGACACTTTGTATTTGCATTGCCTTTGTGCCGATGTTCTTTTTGCCGGGGATTGCCGGATTTTTGTTCGCGCCGATGGGGATGTCCGTTATCTTTGCGATGTTGGCTTCTTTCTTGCTGTCTCGCACCTTGGTGCCGACTTTGGCAATGTATTTATTGAAGCCAATTCCGCATAAGCACGACCCCGAACATGCGGTAAAATCATCGAATATTTTTGTCCGTTTCCAGCAGGGTTTCGAGCATCATTTTGAAAAAATGCGCCTTGGTTATGTCCATCTTTTGGAAAAGGCATTGCGGGCAAAATGGTTGTTTATTGTTGCTTTTTACGGCTTCGTCATTCTTTCCTTTACTCTGTCGCCTTTTTTAGGGCGGAATTTCTTCCCGTCGATTGATACCGGATCGATTACGCTTCATGTTAGAGCGCCGATCGGGACGCGGATTGAAGAGACTTCGGCTATTTTTGCCCGTATTGAAAACCGGATACGGTCGATTATTCCAGCCGATCAGTTGAGATCCGTGGTTGATAATATCGGTATTTCATCCAGTGCGATCAATACAACCTATGATGCGACGGGTTCAATCGGGATGCAGGATGGTAATATCATGATCAGCCTGACGGAGGATCATGCGCCAACCGATTCCTATATCAAGCGGTTGCGGGAAATATTGCCGCGCGAATATCCGGCAGAAACCTTTGCTTTCTTGCCCGCTGATATCGTTTCCCAGATTTTGAATTTTGGTTCACCTTCGCCGATTGATATTCAGGTGACAGGACGTAATCCGGTTGATGATGAAAGCTATGCCCGTCTTTTGTTGCGGGAAGTGCGGAAAATTCCGGGATTGGTGGATAGCCGGATTCAGCAATCTTCCAAATATCCTGAATTTACCGTTAAGGTCGATCGTTCCCGTATCGCCCAATTGGGCTTAAAAGAGTTGGATGTTACCAATAGTTTGGGAACTTCGCTGGCGGGTTCTTCGCAGTTGGCACCCGTTTTCTGGGTCGATCCCAAAAATGGCGTTTCCTATCCTGTTGTGGCGCAGACACCGGAATATATGGTGGATAGTCTGGCGCATCTTGGGAATGTCCCGATTTCAGGGGAGGGGATGCGCGCGCCTGAACCTCAAATTCTGGGAGCTTTGGGCCCAATTGTCAGAACCCATAGTAGTGCGGTGACATCACAATATAATCTCGCTTCGTTATTCGAGATTTATGGCTCTATCCAAGGTCGCGATTTGGGGGCTGTCAGTAATGATATCCTGAAAGTGATCCATAAAATGGAGAAGCAAAAGCCGAAAGGGGTCACTGTTACTTTGCGGGGGCAATATCAGACAATGAATACCGCCTTTCAAGGGATGGGTTTTGGCCTGTTGGGGGCGATTGTTCTGATCTATTTGCTGATCGTCATCAATTTCCAGTCGTGGCTTGATCCTTTTATCGTGATTGCCGCTTTGCCCGGCGCTTTGGCGGGTATTATCTGGATGCTGTTTGTGACGAAAACGACGCTTTCGGTGCCGGCTTTGACGGGGGCGATTATGTGCATGGGTGTGGCGACTTCCAACTCGGTGTTGGTTATCAGCTTTTGCCGTGAAAAGATGGAGGAAGGGCTTACTTCTGCGCAAGCCGCGCTTGAGGCAGGTGCAACCCGTATCAGGCCTGTCTTGATGACGGCCTTGGCAATGATTATCGGTATGTTGCCTATGGCTTTGGGCTTGGGTGATGGCGGTGAGCAAAATGCGCCTTTGGGACGAGCTGTTGTCGGTGGGTTGATTGTCGCAACCACGGCATCCCTGTTCTTTGTGCCTTCGCTTTTTTCGTTAATGCACCGTAATGATCCCAAAAAAGACATTGAATTTCCAGAAGCCGCGGAAAGCGATCACTCTGATACAATAAAGAAACCTGATAAAGGCGATGATACCAATGGAGAAGTCTATGCCTGATATGCAGGACGCAAAGACCCAACATCAAAACCACGAAAAACAGGAAAGTCGTCGGTTAAAAAAAATCGGGATTCTTGCGGTATGTCTGCTGGCCGGTGTTGCGGGTTACGGTATTTACAGCCGTTATCAGAATGAACATGCGGTAAAGAAATGGACAGAAAGTGAAGTTGTCCCCAGTGTTTCGATTATTTCTCCGACCGAAGCTCCTGGAACGACTACCCTGACTTTACCCGGACGGGTCAATGCGTGGTATCAAGCGCCTGTCTATGCCCGAACCAGCGGTTACCTGAAAGCATGGTATACGGATATCGGCACCCCTGTGAAAGCGGGTCAAATTTTGGGTTTGATTGATGCCCCCGATCTTGACCAGCAATATGCCGCTGCCAAGGCTAGCCTTGCAACAGCCGCCGCACAGCGGGCTTTGGCACAGACGACTTCCGACCGTTGGCAAAAGCTGATCGCCGAAGATGCGGTTTCACAACAAGAAGCAGATGAAAAGAAGGCCAATTATGCCGCCCGTTTAGCGATGGAGCATGAGGCGGCGGCAGAAGTCGATAGATTGCGGGCTTTAATTGGCTTTAAGCAATTATTGGCACCCTTTGATGGGATTGTGACTGGCCGTTCTACGGATATCGGGGCGTTGATTATTGGCGGTGCGTCCAATACCAATAATACCCAGCAGCCGTTATTTACGGTTTCCGATATTCACAAAATGCGCGTTTATGTAAACGTGCCGCAGGCCTATGCCGCAGAGATTAAACCCGGTATTACGGCGGCTTTACATTTGCCTGAATATCCTGATCGTGTTTTCCATTCGACTTTTGTTGAAACAAACCATGCTGTGACACCTGCCAGTGGCACGATGTTAGTTCAGATGGCGGCTGAAAATGCCGACCATGCTTTGAAACCCGGTTCCTATGCCCAAGTAGAATTTACGCTACCAACACCATCTAATATTGTGCGGATTCCGGCGAGCGCGGTTCTTTTCCGGCAGCAGGGCATGACGATTGCGACCATCGACAAAGACAATCATGCTCATTTGCATATTATCAAAATTACGCGTGATCTAGGTAAGCAGATTGAAATTGCGGGCGGTATTTCCCGCAGTGATCGTGTAATTGACGCACCAGCCGATGATATTGCCGAAAATGATGTGGTTAGCCCCGATGTGAAGCAAGCCAAAGCCGATGGGGCTGCCCATGGAAAATAAGAATAATTTCCTGCTTTCACCGTCTTTTCAAAATAGAAGGGGAAAGGGGGGCGTTCGGAAAAAAATTTCAATCATCGCCTTGATGACTACTGTAATTTGGGGCGGTTTGGTTTCAGGATGTTCTTTTGCACCTGATTATCACAAGCCGACGGCCAAAGACATCAAGGATATGCCGGTTGCCTATAAAGAAGGTGGGGCTTGGACTTCGGCACAGCCTGCGGATGAAGCCCCGCGTGGGTCTTGGTGGAAAATTTTTGATGATGTGCATCTGAACGATCTGGAAGATCGGATTGAAAAGAATAGTCCGCAATTGGCCGAGGCCTTGGCGCGGTATCAGCGGTCGCAGGCCTATGTTAAAGAAGTCCGTTCTGGGCTATTCCCTTCTATCAGTGTTAATAGCAGCATCAGCCGTCAGCGCGTCTTTCGGAATCCGGGAAGCACCTATAGCCCTTATATTTATAATCCTTCCATTGCTGGGGGTGGTATCAGCTATGAAGCCGATATTTGGGGGCGTATCCGTAATATGGTTAAGGCTGGTAAGGCGATGGCCGAAGCCAGTGCTGCCGATATGGGCTCTATTCGGTTAAGTTTACAGGCTGAATTAGCCGATAACTATATGCAGCTTCGCGGTTTGGATGCACAGGCGGCGTTATATCGCGAGACCGTGGCTGCTTATATGCGGGCATTACAATTAACCGTGGCGCGCCATGATGGTGGAGCGGTTTCCGGTGTCGATGTTGAGCGCGCCAGAATGCAGCTTTCAGCTACGCGATCTGAATTGTCGCAGGTGATGGCGCATCGCGCTTTGTTAGAACATGCGATTGCCGTTTTAATCGGTGAGCAGCCCAGTAATTTCTCTATTGAACCGGTAGATATGATCAACACCCCGCCGGTTATTCCTGTTTCAGCACCTTCGCAGCTTTTGGAAAGAAGGCCTGATATTGCTTCGGCTGAACGGCAAATGGCGGCGGCCAATGCCGCGATCGGTTCAGCGATTGCAGCCTTTTTCCCGACAATTTCGCTTTCGGCAAATGGCGGATCAGATTCGGCGGCTTCCAGTCTTTTATCTGCGCCATCAGGATTTTGGGCTTTGGGCCCGGCTATGGGGGTTCTGCCGTTATTCCAAGGTGGGCGGCGGCGCGCCAGAGTGAAAGAGGCGAGGGCGGATTTCGATGCCACCGCAGCCAGCTATCGGGATACGGTCTTAAAAGCCTTTCAGGAGGTGGAAGATCAGATGGCTTTGGCAAATTGGTTAGCCAATGCCCATGCTGATCAGGAATTTGCCGTTACTGCCGCAAAGCGTGCCAATAACCTTGCCACCATCCGTTATAAAGAGGGGGCAGCCAATTATCTGGAAGTGGTTATTGCCCAGACTGCAGAATTACAAAACCGTCGTCAGGCCTTGATTATTCAAACGCAGCGTTTGCAAGCAGGGGTTGGATTGATCCGCGCTTTTGGGGGAGGATGGAAAGCTTCCTAGACTTTAGCCCTGTAAATGTTATGTGGGTTTAAAGTTATATCGTTATAGCTAAAATAGTTTGATATGATTGATCTGGATTTATTTTCAGATTTATTGTGCAGTCTTTCAATAGATAAGCTTTTTTAGCGAGGCTTGGTTGTTGCTATAAAAGGCAATATTTTAAATTAGGAATAGGCGCGTTTGACTTTTATGCGACAAAATCAGCTTGATGGTCTGGTCGCTTTTGTCTGTGTAGCCAGACTGGCGAATTTTTCTTCTGCGGCACAAAGACTAGGTGTTTCTCCTTCGGCTGTCAGCCAATCAATCCGCGCTTTAGAACAGCGGCTGGGCGTGATGTTGTTCCACCGGACAACGAGAAGTGTTAATTTGACCGATGCAGGGGCGCGTTTTTTGGCGCGGGTGCAGCCTGCTGTTGATGAATTGATTAGTGCTTCTACCGATGTCGGTGATGATAGCGGCCCCCCATCCGGTTTATTGCGGCTTATTATGCCCCGTTCTGGCTATCTGTTAGCTTTGCGACCTTTGTTGCGAGATTTCCTTGAAGCCTATCCTGAAATGAAAATGGAAATCGCCATTGATAATACGATGGTTGATCTTTCCAGTCATGGATTTGATGCCGGTATTCGTTTTGGCGGTTTTGTTGAAAAAGATGTAACGAGCGTCAATATCGGCCCTTCGATGCGGTGGTATGTTGTCGCCTCCCCTGAATATGTCGCCAAGCGGGGAATTGCCCGACATCCCAGAGATTTGCTGGGGCATGAATGTATTAAATTCCGTCGGACATCCGGTGAGATTATTCAGCGGTGGAATTTTACCAATAAAAACGAAAATCTGATGATCAACATTGATGGTCGTCTGGTCTTGGGTGATCTGGCTGTGATGGTTCAGGCCGCCTTGGATGGGTTAGGGGTCATTTATACTGTCAATGGCTATGTCGAGCGCTTTATTGAAGAAGGGCGTTTGGTCAGAATGTTGGCTGATTGGAGTCCGCCGACATCGGGCTTGGTTCTCTATTATCCGGCAAAGCCAAGAATTTCCCGAAAAGTAAAAGTCTTGATCGACTATTTGCAGGAACATGCCCATTTTTTGGTGAATGAAACCGGATCACATGATTTTATGTTAGATCCGTTAAGCTAAAAGGAAGCGGTAAAAATTATAAAAAAAGGCCACCGAATTTCGGTGGCCTTTTTGTTAGAAAGATAGGGATGCCGATTAGGCTGATAACAGCTTTTTCAGGATTTCGTTGACGACCGCAGGATTGGCTTTACCGCCCATTGCCCGCATGGTCTGACCGACGAAGAAGCCGAAAAGTTTATCTTTACCGCTGCGATATTGTTCGACCTTATCCTGATTATCAGCAAGGATTTTGTTGATAACCTCTTCG
>NZ_JAIWON010000017.1 GCF_020216885.1 Zymomonas sp.
TATTGCATCAAATATGTTATTACAGTTATTGGTTTTGTCATGAAAAAATAGCCTTTCTCCAAGATGAACGGAAATACCCAAAGAAATATTATTCTTCATACGAAATATAAAAAATATTGGGATGGGGACTGAAAACAAAGATTTTTCTGCTCTGGTAAAAAGGACAAAAGCTTTCTGCACTTTGATGCTTTTGATTATGGATAGGAAAATCACTTCAAAAGATAAAGAATTGTAGCGGATCACATCATTAAAATGATAGGCTTCCTCTCGGAATAAAACAGCGTCAGCATTCTCTAAAAAGAATAGTTTCTTTCTAATTCACGACGCTCATTTTAGCTAAAATTTTTAAATAGACCGCCTAATATCTATTTATGTCTGAATACTATTTAACTGATTAGCTGAATGTCTATTCAACCAATCAGAGGTTTAACTCTCAAATTAAACCAAAGATTTCTGCGGTAATTTTATTTATCACCCTAGCTCAAGGTCTATTTTCAGATGGATTGCCCTCATCCTCACCGACTGGAATATTTTGAGCATTCGAGGCTGCCAAGCTCGATAAATCAGGCAAAGGCAACTTAACACTGCCTCCGGGTGAAACACCTAATTCTGCTAGAGGATCACGGGGCGGATCTTTCTCTAATACATCCAGATTGACACGCCCATTCATATCCATTTCTACTTCACTATTCGCCATCGCCGCACTCTGATCTTCCTTTGGTGCCAAACTAAGTAAGAAAGCCGCAAAAGAGACGAGTAAAATCACACCCGCAAGACCGGTCAGGCCAACTTTAATGCGTTGACCGCTTTGGTTATCCGGAAATCTGGGGCGTTTACTGGGCATAGGAAAAAATCGGATACTTCCTGAAAGGTGAATACTATATCTCAAACATTATAACGGCAAGGAAAGCAACTATTTAGCCAGCCATTCTGGAACAGGCAGATCATGCGCAATCAGCCAATGGCGATTATATAAAGTTGAGAGATAGCGTAATCCAGAATCAGCCAAAATCGTAACAATCGTTTTTCCGGGGCCCAATTCTTTGGCCAGTTTAATGGCACCTGCGATATTGATCCCTGACGACAGCCCAACAGACAACCCTTCTTTTTGAAGAAGCTGATAGATTTGTGCTAAACCTTCCTGATCGCTAATTAAAAACTGGTTATCGACCGGTGCGCCATCAAGATTGCCTGTAATTCGACTTTGACCAATCCCTTCGGCAATAGAATGTCCCTCTGCTCGCAACTCACCGCTAGTATAATAATTATATAAAGCCGCCCCATAAGGGTCAGCCAACGCCACCACGATATCGGGATTATGCTCTTTCAGACCTAATCCGGTTCCAGCAAAGGTGCCGCCTGTTCCGGCTGCACAGATAAATCCGTCAATATGCCCTTCTGTCTGCGCCCAAATTTCCTGCGAAGTTGTTTTAATATGCGCCATCCGATTGGCCAGATTGTCAAACTGATTCGCCCAGATCGCATTATCTGTCTCTTGCGCCAACCGCCGCGACATATGAACATAATGGGCGCTATTGGAATAAGAGGTTTCCGGCACCAAAACTAATTCAGCCCCCAAGGCCTGAAGGGTCGCAATCTTTTCCGAACTTTGGGTTTCCGGCATGACAATAATGGTATGATAGCCTTTGGCTGCTCCGACCAAAGTTAGTCCGATTCCGGTATTGCCTGTTGTGCCTTCAACAATTACGCCGCCGGGTTCAATGATCCCCTGCTCTTCTGCATCTTCAATAATCGACAAAGCAGCTCTATCTTTGATAGACCCCCCAGGATTAGTAAATTCACATTTGGCATATATATTACACCCTGTCAGTTCGCTGGGGCCTTTCAGCCGGACAAGCGATGTATTGCCAATCATGGAAAGAATATTTTCGGCCTTTTTAGGCACAGAAGAAGATGCAATGTTCATAGCGTTTCTTTCATAGCGGAGCTATGGCCGGAGCCAAACAGGGTTTTGACAGAAAACTCTATAGAATAGTATCAACAACGCATATAATTTTCATTAAAGATAGGTTGGGTGCTGACAGAAAGGTTACACTTCGCTATCGGCTAAAATATGACCGAAGAAAACAGCAGCATAACCGCCGAGACTGTGGCCAGTCATGGCTTATCCCCCGAAGAATATGACACCATTAAGCAGGCACTGGGCAGAACGCCTAATTTGGTGGAATTAGGCATCTTTTCTGCCATGTGGTCAGAACATTGCTCTTATAAAAGTTCAAGAAAACATTTAAGAGAGCTGCCGACCACAGGTTCGCAAGTCATTTGCGGCCCCGGTGAAAATGCCGGTGTTATCGATATTGGTGACGGACAAGCCGCCATTTTCAAAATGGAAAGCCATAATCATCCCAGCTATATCGAACCCTATCAGGGTGCCGCCACCGGCGTTGGTGGTATTTTACGAGACGTCTTCACGATGGGCGCCCGTCCGGTTGCGAATTTGAACGCGCTTCGCTTTGGCCGCCCCAAACATCCGAAAACGCCGCATCTGGTTTCCGGTGTTGTCGCCGGTATTGGCGGCTATGGTAACTGCGTTGGTGTCCCAACGGTTGGCGGCGAAGTCAATTTCCATCCGTCTTATGATGGTAATAATCTGGTGAACGCCATGACGGTTGGTGTCGCCGAAACAAACAAGATTTTTTATTCTGCGGCATCGGGCGCAGGCAATCCGATTGTTTATGTTGGTTCCAAAACAGGCCGTGACGGTATTCACGGCGCAACGATGGCTTCTGCCGATTTTGGTAAAGATACCGAAGAAAAACGTCCAACGGTGCAGGTGGGCGATCCTTTCTCTGAAAAACTCCTTATTGAAGCCTGTTTGGAATTGATGGCCTCTGATGCCATCGTCGCTATTCAGGATATGGGAGCCGCTGGTCTCACCTCCTCTGCTGTTGAAATGGCTTCCAAAGGTGAAGTCGGCATTGAATTAAACATGGATAGGGTGCCTTGCCGCGAAGAAGGCATGACTCCTTATGAAATGATGCTTTCCGAATCACAGGAACGCATGTTGATGGTCTTAAAGCCCGGACGTGAAGCCGAGGCAGAAGCTATTTTCAAAAAATGGGAACTTGATTTTGCTATCATCGGTCGCGTCACCGACAGCAAACATATGGTTCTGACATGGAAAGGGGATATTGTTTGCGATATTCCTTTGGCACCGCTCGCCGATAATGCCCCTTGCTATGATCGCCCTTGGATAGCAACGCCCAAAGCCACGGCGTTAGGCACTGTTCCTGCTTCCGGTTCTATCACTGACAATCTGGTAACCTTGGTCGGTTCTCCTGATCTTGCCAGCCGCCGTTGGATCTGGGAACAATATGATAATATGGTTGGTGCCGACACCGTTCAATGTCCGGGTGGTGATGCTGCGGTTGTCCGAGTTCACGGCACCGAAAAAGCCTTGGCGATGAGTGTGGATGTCACGCCACGCTATTGCCGTGCCGATCCCGAAGAAGGCGGGAAACAGGCTGTTGCCGAATGTTATCGCAATATTACGGCGGTCGGTGCTTTACCTTTGGCTTCAACGGACTGCCTGAATTTTGGTAATCCTGAACGCCCTGAAATTATGGGTCAAATTGTCGGTGCGATTAAAGGAATCGGTGAAGCCTGCCGCGCCTTAGATATGCCCATCGTTTCAGGTAATGTTTCACTCTATAATGAAACACGTCAAGATGACGGTAGCAACCTTGCGATTTTGCCAACGCCTACAATCGGTGGTGTCGGCCTTTTGCAGGATTGGCGAGATAGCACAACGATTGCCTTTAAAAATACCGGCGAAGAAATCTATCTGGTCGGTAATAGTGGTCAAGGTCATTTAGGTCAGTCGATCTGGCTGCGCGAAATAGCCGGTCGTGAGGAAGGCACTGCCCCATCCGTTGATCTGACGCAGGAAAAAGCCACTGGTGATTTTATCCGTGCGATGATTCAGGACGGAATGCTTTGCGCTGTTCATGACATCAGCGATGGTGGCTTGGCAGTTGCTTTGGCTGAAATGGCTTTGGCGGGCAATATCGGTGCTACGGTCGAAGCGCATGATAAAGCCATTTCAGACCATGCCTATTATTTCGGTGAAGATCAGGGACGCTATTTAATCTCCTCGACCAACGCCGTGGCTTTAGTTTCTGCCGCCGAAAAAGCCGGTATTCCGGTATTCCGTTTGGGTGTCACTGGTGGCGATGCTGTGGTTTTAAACAGCCAGTCGGTTTCACTGGAAAAATTACGGAAATCTCATGAGGCTTTTCTGCCCGAATTGATGCAGTAAATAACCGTCAAAACGGATATCAAAAAGGGCTTGGATTTTTCCAAGCCCTTTCTTTTTTCAATCACCAGACTTCAATTTTTACCCTATACTGGGTCGGCCAATGCCATGATAAACAAGTCCAGCTTTTTTCGCCTCTTCTTCAGTATAAATATTGCGAAGATCAATCAATAACGGGTTTTTCAACAATCCAGCGACCCGCTTTAGATCCAATGCCCGAAAAGCATCCCATTCTGTAACAATCACCAAAGCCTCGGCATTTTCGGCAACTTTATAAGGCTCATTTTCAAAAACAACATTCGGTAATAACGGCCGCGCCTGTGCCACACCTTCTGGGTCATAGGCATGAATAATCGCTCCTGCATCTTCTAATCCCTGAATAAGGGCTAAAGAAGGTGCATCGCGCATATCATCCGTATTTGGTTTAAACGTTAACCCTAAGAGACCAATTTTTTGACCTCTTATATCTTTCCCAATCGCCTGTAAAACTTTCCGAGCCATCGCTCTTTTGCGGATATTGTTGGCGGTAACGACTGATTCTACCACACGCAGAGGTGTTGCAAAATTTTCAGCTGTTTTTAAAAGGGCTAAGGTATCTTTTGGAAAACAAGATCCCCCATATCCGGGGCCTGCATGTAAAAATTTAGAACCGATACGATTGTCTGCACCAATCCCACGGGCAACATCTTGAACATCGCCTCCAACCGCTTCACATAAATCAGCCATTTCGTTGATAAAGGTGATCTTCGTCGCCAAAAAAGCGTTGGAAGCATATTTTATCAATTCAGCCGATCGACGACTGGTAAATAAAATGGGCGACTGGTTCAGATAAAGCGGCCTATAAATTTCCTGCATGATCTCGCGGGCTTCAGGATTTTCTGTCCCGATAACAATACGATCAGGACGCTTAAAATCGCCAATAGCCGCGCCTTCCCGTAAAAATTCGGGATTAGAGGCTACCCAGATTTTTTTATCAGGCGCAATCTCTCGGATGATCCGCTCGACTTCGTCTCCCGTCCCGACAGGAACGGTTGATTTATCGACCACCACCGTATTATCTGAAACAGAAGCCGCTATTTCTTTCGCCGCTGCAAAAACATAGGATAAATCAGCATGGCCATCACCACGACGTGAAGGTGTGCCCACTGCAATAAAGACCGCATCCGCATCTTTAACAGAAGAAGCCAAATCATTGGAGAAGGAAAGTCGCCCAGCCTTAACGTTATTGGCAACCATATCCGCAAGACCCGGCTCATAAATCGGCATAACGCCTTTTTGTAAAAGCGCTATCTTCTCTTGGTCATGGTCAACACAGATGACATTATGACCGAAATCAGAAAAACAGGCGCCGGAAACCAGCCCGACATAGCCGGAACCGATCATGGTAATGCGCATAAAATTCTTATCCTTCTCCAGACCTGAACGGATAGCGCCTTATTCAGGTTTTGCTCTTTAGTCTTTTGCTAAAGTCATTTTTCTAAGACGGGCATAAAAGGGCTGGAGATTTTTCAGAAAGCAAGAATTCTTCCCCTTCCGATCTACCTCCTAAAAAGCCCTCAAATCAGTTTATAAAAAGAAAACTGTGACAGGGATATGAATATAAAGGATCAATCCCCCAGATATTCAGCCCAACAATGAGGTGTTTCATAAACAGTAACGGCAGCCAAAAGCGGCAAATCATTTTTGATTTTACGCCATATCCACTGGGAAATATTTTCAGCCGTTGGATTTTCTAAACCGGGAATATCATTCAAACAATAATGGTCGAGTTGTTTCAGCACAGGGCCAAAGATATGCTCGACATCAAAAAAATCGACAACAAAACCGGTTTCAGGATTAACCGCCCCTTCCAGTCGCAACTCAACCCGATAACTATGGCCGTGTAACCGACGGCAACGATGGGTTTCCGGCACATGCGGCAGACGATGCGCGGCCTCGAAAGTAAAGGCTTGCGTGATTCTCATATTTTTCTCGTGTCAGGTTAGAAGTTGATTCTTCGGTGAATAACCGGAACTCTCAAAATAATATAAGCCTTATAGCGACAAATCCTCGGAATATGCGTCTTTTTTCACTTTAATTTAAACAAACTAAATATCAAACTTTTTATTGTGAAGGATAAATGTTTAATAAAATTGCTAATGAGAGTATTTTGCAATAGACAACCTTGAAAAGCTCTGCTAGATTTCAAATACCCACTAAGAATGATGAAGGCAGGAAAATGCGGAATTTAATGTCACTTTTTGTTGCAGCGGGTATTTTGGCGATGGCACCGGCAAGCTATGCTCAGGCGTCCTCACCAAAATCAGCAAAAATGAAATGTCAGTGTCATTGCAAAAAAGGATGCTGTCATCACCGTTCCGATCACCGAATGCATCATCATGATGAACCCAGTCCCAACACTCCAAAAACTGAAAGCTGATATCTGATGTCCTAATTCTACCTTACCCTACTCTTTGCAGAATATAGTCAACCCGATAAAAGCCGGATATTTATATCCGGCTTTTATTGTTCCAGCACTTACCCTGATAGATTATCTTCTAAAAGAAGGATCACTCTGGATTGATTTTTTCATCGACAAAAAGATCAGCCCATGACATTTTCTACGCTGATCCTTTCAGGAGAATTTTTTAATGCGTATTCTGCTTTCCGCTTTAACCGCCTTGGCGGTTGTTACTACTGCTGCCCCTGCTTTCAGCGCACCCTGCCGCGATGGCCGTGGCCGCTTTGTCAAATGCGATGTTAGAAGACCCCTTCCGCCAAAACGCTGCCGTGATAATCGCGGTAAATTCGCCAAATGCGATCTTGGTCGTGATGGCGACCGTCGCGCGCCTCGTGATGATCGCGCGCCTGACAATCGTGGTCGTTAATCCGGCAAGGGGGCTGACTTTGGTCAGCCCCTTTTTTACTCTTTATCCTCTATTCTTGGCGTAATTTCCAACAAGGGTGGTTCTTTGATTTCCCGCTCTTTGGTCTCAATATTCAATTCGCGAAATTTACGCGCTGTTACCAAAACACGGGATTCGAAAGATCCGACAAATCTATTATAATTTTTAACGCTATTTTCTAAACTATTCCCCAAAGCCCGCATATGAGCATCCACCTTGGAAATCCGCTCATATAATTCCTTGCCCAATTCGCCGATTTTTCGAGCATTATGGGCAATATCTTCCTGCCGCCAAACAGCAGCCACCGTGCGGGCAATGGCGATCAAATTTGTCGGCGTTGCTAATAAAACCCGCTTTTGAAAAGCATATTCCCATAAATTATGGTCTTGCTCCAAAGCAGCGGATAAAAAATGCTCCCCCGGAATAAACATGATCACGTAATCAGGGGCTTCTTTGAACTGATCCCAATAATTTTTCTGACTCAATCCATCAATATGCGCTTTGATTGCCTTGCTATGGGCTTGCAAATAAAGCTGTCTTTTATCCTCATCGACCGCATCATAGGCGTCTTGATAAGCATTCAAAGAAACTTTGGAATCCACGACCAAAATCGAACCATTCGGAATTCGGATAATCGCATCCGGCCTTAATCGGCCTTTTTCACTATTAACGCTAACTTCGGTTTCAAAATCGACATATTCACTTAAACCACAGCTTTCCAAGACATTGCGAAGCTGCTGTTCGCCCCAACATCCGCGCGCTTTTGGCGCTGTTCTTAAAGCATTGACCAGCTTATTGGCCTCATTTTTAACGGCTTCTTGTCCTTCTCTCATAGTAGAAACCAATGCCGTCAGACTGCCATATTCAGTCTGTCGTAACTGCTCCGCTTCTTTTACCGAGGCTTCATAGCGTTTCAGACTATCTTTTACCGGTTGTAATAATAATTCGAGCTTGGCCTCGCCCTCGCGTTCGGATTTAGAAAAACGCATCTGGGCTTGTTCTAAAAATTGACCATGGGCTTTTTCGAGGGTTTTGGCTGCCAAACTGTCAAATTTCTGCGACAAAGCCTCTTCTGTGGCTTTTAACTGCTCGATTTGTTGGCAATAGGCTTTTTCGCGTTCTTCTTCGCCACGCTTATTCGCAGCCTGCTCCGCCATCAACAGCGTGGTTTTTTCGCGCCAGCTTTCTACCGCCTGTTCCAAAGCCGGTATTCTTCTCGCCTGCTCTTCTGCTTTTGCCCATTCGACGGCCTGCTTCTGCCATCGGTTCAGCTCATCCTTTTGCTGTTTGACAAAAAACAGTAATGGTAAGGCCGCGAAAAGCAGCCCAACCAGAAAAGCAAGAAAAGGCAAAATAACAGCCATCACGATTTCCTCTTCAATAAAGAAGCCGGAATATCAATGGCCATATTCAGCCTTTCCGGTAGCATACTTCTTTCGACTATCGGGGTAATTAATAAGAGGCTTCTTCCCGCAATTTGCGTTCTTTAACCAGCTTTTTCATCAACATACCACGCTTTAACCGTGACAAATGATCAATGAACAAAATGCCTTCCAGATGATCCATCTCATGCTGAAGACAGGTTGCTAATAAACCTTCAATTCGTTCTTCATGGACATTGCCTTCACGATCCTGCCATTTGGCATTGATAACGGCTGGTCTTCTCACTTCACCATATTGATCAGGAACCGACAGACAGCCTTCGGTATAAAGCCGCTTTTCTTCGCCTTCCGGTGTCAGTTCGGGATTGATAAAGACCATGGGCTTACGCTTGGCTTCACCACCTTCTTCTTCGGGCTGCTGTAAATCAATTACCAATAATCTTTTGGCAACACCGACCTGAATAGCCGCCAATCCGATGCCGGGGGCTTTATACATGGTTTCAAACATGTCATCGATCAGACGCTGCAAATTGTCATCAAAGACTTCGACCACAGTCGATTTTTCACGCAAACGCGGATCAGGTACTTCCAGAATGGGCAATAAAGCCATAATTACTTTCTCAAAATAAAGGTCATGATACAGGTCGTCTAGCACGCAAAGCTTGCGCTAAAGTGCCATCATCTAAATAGTCAAGCTCCCCTCCTACAGGAAGACCATGCGCCAATTGGGTAATTCTCACCGGATATTTTTCTAAACAATCCGTTATATAATGCGCGGTCGTCTGGCCTTCTAACGTGGCATTCATGGCCAAGACAACCTCTTTAATTTTTCCCGATTGCACCCGCTTCACAAGGGCATCAATCGACAGATCTTCGGGGGCTATCCCGTCCAAGGCCGATAACCGCCCGCCAAGAACATGAAAGCGCCCCGCAAATAAACGCGACCGATCAAGCGCCCATAAATCAGCCACTTCTTCAACCACGCACAGCAAGGCATCATCCCGCTTGGGGTCGGAACAGATTGAACAAGGATTGCAACTATCAATATTGCCACATTCAGGACAAATAACCAAAGACTGTCGCACCTCATCCAAGGCCTGTGCCAGATTATAAAGCGCGGTTTCTCTTTTTTTAATCAGATAGAGCGCCGCCCGCCTTGCCGATCGCGGGCCCAATCCGGGCATAACAGCCAGACTCTTGATAAGATTTTCTATAGGAGAAGCAGACATCTCTTATCAGATAAACCTTTATACAAAAATCGGTAGGGGCTTTCCGGCGGATAAAAAGCCAAAAATGCGGTTATTTTTTAAGTATTTGTAAAATTACCGCTATTCACCGCTTGCAATATGCGGCCATGCGCGCTTTTTCTCGCAACATGAAAATTATTTTTATGGGAACCCCCGATTTCGCCCTACCGACATTAAACGCCTTGGTTGATGCCGGACATGAGATAGTGG
>NZ_JAIWON010000018.1 GCF_020216885.1 Zymomonas sp.
CTGTCTATTCCCAGCCCGCTAGACCTGCCGGACGCGGCAAAGCGCCCCGCCCTTCTCCGGTTGAAAAACGGGCAAGGGAATTGGGCTTGAATGTCCATACGCCTGTTTCTCTGAAAGAGGCCGAAACACAAAAAATATTTGCCGATCATCAAGCGGATGTTGCGGTTGTCGCGGCCTATGGCCTGTTATTACCCAAGAGTATTCTTGAAATGCCGCGCTTGGGTTGTTTAAATGTCCATGGCTCTCTTCTCCCGAAATGGCGCGGTGCCGCCCCTGTCCAACGGGCGATCCTCGCGGGCGATCAGGAAAGCGGCGTAACCATCATGCAGATGGATCGTGGCCTTGATACCGGAGCCATGCTCAAAATAGAAAAAACACCGATAGCAGATAAAAATGCAGGCGCGCTTTCTGACGAAATAGCCCATATTGGGGCGAAATTGATGGTCGAAGTGCTGGCACAGCCCGAACAATATCCGCCTGTCAAACAACCGGAAAGCGGTGAGAGTTACGCGGCCAAAATCGATAAAAGCGAAGCCTTGATCGACTTTTCCAAAGGTGCCGTGCAGGCTGAACGTCAAATCCGCGCTTTT
Source organism: Zymomonas sp. (assembly GCF_020216885.1). Lineage (GTDB taxonomy): Bacteria > Pseudomonadota > Alphaproteobacteria > Sphingomonadales > Sphingomonadaceae > Zymomonas. The sequence goes on from NZ_JAIWON010000018.1 coordinate 591, forward strand.
GCCCCCAAACCAGGGGCATTCTTCCTCTATAACGAGGAAAGAATACGCATCTTGGAAGCCCATGTCCAAAATCAGGCTGGTGCCGTTGGTGAAACGCTTGATGATAATCTGTTAATCGGCTGCGGCAGCGATTCTCTCCAGCCAGTCATTGTCCAGCGCGCCGGACGAAAAGCGATGAAACTGGAAGATATGCTGCGCGGTTTTGCCATTCCACGGGGAACGCGTCTTTCATGAATCGCTATCGTCTTACCGTTGAATTTGACGGCCGGAATTTCATGGGCTGGCAACGCCAAAAACATGGGGCAACTATCCAAGGCTCTATCGAAGAAGCGGGAGCCTCCATCGCTGGACAACCGACCCCCGTTCAGGCCGCAGGCCGGACGGATGCCGGTGTTCATGGTTTGGCGATGACCGCCCATATTGACGTTGCCCGCGACTTTACGCCTTTTCGACTGATGGAGGCATTAAACGCCCGTCTGAAACCACGCCCTATCGCTATTCTTTCCTGTGAACAGGTCGATCCTGAATGGCATGCGCGTTTTTCCTGTATTGGCCGCCGCTATCTTTACCGGATTATCAATCGTCGGCCACCTCTAACCTTGGAAGCCGGACGGGCTTGGCATGTGATAAAGCCTTTAGATGCGGAAGCCATGGATATCGCTGCAAAAAGACTGATTGGGCTTCATGACTTCACCACCTTCCGTTCGGTGCATTGTCAGTCAAAAAGTCCGGTTAAAACCCTTGATCATCTTGATGTCAGACGCATAGGCGACCAGATCGAAATCACCGCCGCCGCCCGTTCTTTTTTGCATCATCAAGTCCGGTCAATGGTCGGCTGCCTTGTTTTGGTTGGTCAAGGTCAATGGACAGCTGATGATATGACCACTGCTTTGGAAGCCTGTAACCGAGCAGCCCTTGGCTTTAATGCGCCACCGGATGGCCTGTATTTTACGGAAGCGGTTTATTGACTATAAGAAGCCCCATGACAGAGACCACTGAAAACGAAGAATTACCCTATACCCCTGTCGAAGATGGTATCCGTCTGGCGCTTCGCGTAACGGCTCGCGCCAGCAAGACTGGCATCACTATGCTGGATAAGGATACCGCCGGACGGGGACTGTTCCGTATCCGTGTTGCGGCTCCTCCTGTTGAAGGTGCTTCCAATAAAAATCTGATGGCGTATCTCTCGAAAAGTTTTTCTGTCCCGAAGGGGGCGGTCAGGATAGAATCCGGCGAACATTCCAAAATCAAAATTTTGCATATCGCGGGTGACGTAACGCGTCTGACCGAAATAGCAGAAGATTTCATCAAAAAGGTCAGCTAATGGCGACGGTGGCCTTAATTGAAAAATATCTTTTCCCGCAATTCGTCCAGCCTCACCGGCCTTGAAATGTAAACCGAAAATCGTCCCTTTTTTGTAACAGAATGGGACGGTTTTTATATTTCAAGCCAGATGCCCCGTTATTCAATGCAGCATTCCAAAGGGAATATTGATATAGGCGCAGGCCATCAAGCAGGCTTTAGAAAATCCCTCGCCAAGCAAACGGCAATAATTTACTGGCTATCCATAGATGATAAAAAAACTCCCTACCTCTCCGAAAATCGGCATGGTCTCTTTGGGCTGTCCAAAAGCCTTGGTCGATAGCGAACGCATTCTGACAAAACTCCGTTCAGAAGGCTATAATCTTTCGTCACAATATGACGAAGCCGATGTGGTTTTGGTGAACACCTGCGGCTTTATTGATTCTGCCAAGGAAGAAAGCCTTGATGCCATTGGTGAAGCCATGGCTGAAAATGGTCGGGTTATTGTCACCGGCTGCCTTGGCAATGAGGCCGACCGCATTCGGGAACGTTTCCCCGATATTCTCGCCATCACAGGGGCGCAACAATATGAAGAGGTCGTCTCAGCCGTCCATGATGCCGCCCCAATCGAAGCCTCACCCTATGTCGATTTGGTGCCGGAACAAGGCTTAAAACTCACACCGCGCCATTATAGCTATCTGAAAATCTCCGAAGGCTGTAACCATCGTTGCAGCTTCTGCATCATTCCTTCTCTTCGGGGCGATCTGGTATCTCGCCGTGCTGATGCCATTCTACGCGAAGCTGAAAAATTGGTCGCGGCAGGCACCAAAGAATTGCTGGTGATCGGGCAAGATAGCTCCGCTTATGGTGTTGATCTTCGTCACCAAGAATATCGTTGGAAAGACCGGATGGTAAAGGCCGATCTAACCGAGCTCGCTCGTGGATTGGGTGAATTGGGCGCATGGGTCAGACTGCATTATGTCTATCCCTACCCCCATGTCGATAATCTTATCCCGTTAATTGCGGAAGGTTTAATCCTACCCTATCTGGATATCCCTTTCCAACATGCATCCCCATCTGTCCTAAAGCGAATGAAACGCCCTGCTAATGAAGTAAAAATACTGGATCGGCTTACAAAATGGCGTGAAATCGTGCCCGATATTGCCCTTCGTTCCAGCTTTGTGGTCGGCTTCCCCGGTGAAACCGAACAGGATTTCCAATATCTGTTAGATTGGCTGGACGAAGCCCAACTTGACCGCGTCGGTGCTTTCCGTTTCGAAGCGGTAGAAGGTGCCGCCGCCAATGCTTTCGACGGCGCTGTTCCCGAAGAAGTCAAAAATGAACGTTATCAAAGGCTGATGGAAAAGGCTGCCCAAATTTCAGAAGCCAAATTGCAAGCCAAAATTGGCCGCGACATTGCGACCATCATCGACCGCACCGATGGCGAAGGCGGGGCTTCAGGCCGCAGCTATGCCGATGCGCCTGAAATTGACGGCGAAGTCCATCTTCGCGATGCTGAAAATCTAAACATCGGTGATATCGTGACCGTTCGGGTAGAAGATGCCGATGAACATGATCTTTACGGGGTTACGCTCTCCTAAAATATAAAGGGATGAAAACAACCATATCCCTTTTGTATTTTTGACAAAAATCCGGCTATAAACCTTGGAATAAAAACCGGATTTCAGAACAGTTTCAATAATCAGCTTGGTTATTGAAACTGTCTAAAGGAGCGTAAAAAATGCGTCTGTTCAAATCTTTACTGGCAGTCGACAAAGGCCAACCGGCACAAGAAATCATACCGGTTACGTCTGACGAATTCGAAACATTATTAGCCAAGAATAATGCCGATTTTGCAATGGCTGCCCAATTGGCGCATTTTTCCGGCCAAGCCGGTGAAAGCCTGCTTTTACCCGCCAATGACAAACAACCCGCACAAATTTTAGTCGGGGTCAGCGAAGAGAATTCAATCTGGGATTTGGCTAAATTAGCCAGTCTTTTACCAGAAGGCAGCTATCGCTTGCGCTCCGGTAATGTCGAAAAATTGGCTTTCGGCTGGTTGTTAGCACAACATTATTTTGACCGTTACCACTCTGATCCGCCCGCCCGTGCTACTCGTATTTTGTTCATTGATGGCGATCAAAACGTCATTGACGACATTGTAGCCCAAGCAGAAGCCACCGCTTTAGTGCGTGATCTGGTCGATACGCCCGCTTGTGACTGCGGGCCCGCCGAATTGCAGAAAGCCGTCGAAGAAATCGCCACTATTTTTCAGGCGATTGTGACCACTACCCACGGGAAAGAATTAGATAGTAATTATCCGATGGTGGCTGCCGTCGGACGGGCAGCCGCTCCCCACCGAGCGCCAAGGCTGATCGAATTACAATGGGGTCGTCCCGAACATCCCAGAATAGCGATTGTCGGGAAAGGCGTCTGTTTTGATTCTGGCGGGTTGGATATCAAGCCGTCTTCTTCAATGCTTTTGATGAAAAAAGATATGGGCGGTGCGGCTCATGCCTTGGCATTATCCTATCTAATTATGGCGATGAAATTGCCTGTCCGATTGCATCTGGTCATTCCAGCGGTTGAAAATGCTGTTTCCGGTGATGCAATGCGTCCAGGGGATATCCTGACCAGTCGGAAAGGCACAACGGTTGAAATCGGGAATACTGATGCAGAAGGCCGTCTGGTATTGGCGGATGCTCTGACCAAAGCCAGCGAACCCAATCCCGAATTGATTCTTGATTTTGCCACTCTGACAGGGGCAGCTCGCGTTGCATTGGGTACGGATCTACCCGCCCTTTTCTCCAATGATGACGAACTCGCTCATCAACTCGCAGAATCCGGCAACAAGGTTCAAGATCCTCTATGGCGACTGCCTTTATGGGCGGATTATCTGACGCTTTTAAAATCTTCGATCGCCGATATCAATAATGCGGGTAGCGGCGGCATGGCAGGCGCGATTACGGCCGCATTATTCTTACAGGAATTTGTCGGCGATTCCCTTAAATGGGCGCATTTTGATACTTTTGCATGGCAGGCAACCGCCAAAGCTGGTCGGCCAAAGGGGGGCGCCGCCTATGGCTTGCGGGCGGCATGGCAGATGCTGAAAAGCCGTTTCATCCAAAATGGCTAAATTATTCAGTATCAGGATAATCCCTGATTAAGTTATCCCATCCTATCAGGGGACAGTATTTCCATAATGAAGGATGAGGGAAGATGCCTAAAGTTGAACAAAAAATACCTGCTTTTTGCCTTACACAGAAATCATCTTCTCTCGATCCCAGAATCTATGCCTTTAAAGACGGCTTGGCTGATATCGCTTTGGCCGGTCGTCTTTTTTCTTCCCATTATGTCAAACCTATAATGCGCTATTGCGGGGCATCTGCTTATTTGATGCGAAAACAACCATCAGACAACAGCCCTTCGGTCAGCCAAATTTTACCGGGCGAGGCCTTCTCTATTCTCGAAATATCGGATAACTGGGTATGGGGATACAGCCTTGCCGACCATTATGTCGGCTATTTACCTTTACAAGCCTTATCACCCGATGCGCCCTTACCAGACAAAGCCTTTTATAGCGTCACGGCGATGCAAGGCATCGTTTTTTCCAAAGCTGACATAAAATCACAGCCGTGCCATTTTTGGTCTTTAGGTAGCCGCTTCCAAGGCGAGGAGGAAGGCAATTTCATCAAAAGTCCCTTTGGCTATATTCATAAACGCCATTGCTGCCTTTTAAATAACTTGGGAAAAACAAACAGCGATCCGGTCTCTTTTGCCGAAAAGATGATTGGTCTTCCCTATCTTTGGGGTGGACGCGGTTCTGGTGGGATAGATTGCTCCGGCCTTGTCCAGCTTAGCCTTCAGATGACCGGACAGAAAGCTCCTCGCGATAGCGATATGCAACGTAGCCAATTAGGCCATGAAATCGCGCCTGATGCTCCACTTTTACGAGGGGACTATATCTTTTTCGCGGGGCATGTCGGTATAATGACGGATGAAAAAACACTGCTTCATGCCAATGCTTTTTCCATGAGCGTAACGCTTGAAGCTTTGTCAGATGTTGTTACACGCTTATCCAAAACAAACCCCTCGCCTATTCTGGCACGGCGGAGATTATAATTATGACGGCTCTTTTTATTGATGGTGGCGCAGGCACGACCGGCCTTGAAATTCGTGAAAGATTGGCGAACCGGCCTGAATTTTCGATTATTACTCTAAGCGAAGAAGATCGCAAAGATAGAAACGCCCGTGAAGAGGCTTTAAATCAGGCGGATATCGTTATCTTATGCCTGCCGGATGATGCCGCAAAAGAAGCGGTTTCTATGGTCAAAAATCCAAAAACGCGGATTGTTGATGCCTCTACCGCGCATCGGACAGCCAAAGATTGGGTCTATGGCCTCCCCGAATTAACGAAAGGCCAGAAAGAACGCATCCAGTCCGCTCGTTTTGTCGCTAATCCGGGTTGTTATCCCAGCGGCTTTTTGTCACTGGTTCGGCCACTGACAGAAACCGCGCTAATTTCAGATCAACAATTGCTGACCGTTCATGCGGTTTCCGGTTATTCCGGTGGTGGCCGTAAAATGATCGAATCTTATGAATCCGGCACAAAACCATCTGCATTCAAAGGCTATGGCCTGTCTCTCAAACATAAACATATTCCCGAAATGCAGCATCATGCAGGACTGACAATGCCGCCGATTTTCTCTCCGGCAGTCTCTCCTTGCTATCGCGGCATGTTGGTGCATGTGCCGTTATCTGCGGGTCTTTTTTCTCAAAAGGTCACACTGGAAGATATTCATCATATTCTAGCCGCGCATCATCAGGATTCCGCCACTATTCGGGTTAAACCCTTGTCAGAGTCACAGGCTATGACCCAAATCGAAATCGAGCATTGCGCCAATAGTGACCGGATGGAATTATTCGTTTTCGGGAACGAAAGCACTGGCCAAATTTTATTGGTGGCCGCCCTTGATAATCTTGGGAAAGGCGCTGCTGGTGCTGCGGTGCAGAATATCAACCTGATGTCAGGCTGTCCTGAAACCAGCGGTTTAAGATTATAAAATTATCCCCACGATCTGGGTCTTGCAATGGCCTGTCACAAGCATAAAACCGCCTCAAAATAGGCGGTTTTACTTGTAAGATCGCTCATAAACCGCTTGCATCTACTAGGATAATAGTCCTGTGTTGCTAAAAAAGAGTCCTGTCTTGAACGCTTTTCTGAAAATAACGGGTGTTGCCGCCCTTTCCGTTATCGGTGCCAACTCGGCTTCTGCTGATATTGTCAGCGATCGCTTCTCCGCGGTTACTGCCGCAGAACAGGCTTTCCGGCAACAACCCGATAATTCAGATATCCAGTTTAAACTAGGGCGGGCTTATCTGATGGCCGGACGGTATCTTTCGGCTTGGCAATGCCTGAACAAGCTGGTCTTGCGCGATCCTTATAATGAAAAAGCCCGCCTTTATATGGGGCTTGCTGCGATCGGCAATAATAACAAGACTGCCGCCCAAACTATTCTATCACCGATCACAAAGCTTTCCCCTGTTGATCTTGGTCTGGCACTGACTTTGGCCGGACAACCCAATGAAGCCATCAAAAGAATGGAACCGCTTCTTTCAACACCCTCCAATTCAGCTAGACTTCGACAGAATCTAGCCTTTGCTTATGCGATGGCAGAACGCTGGAATGATGCCTCAAAAATGGCAGGTCAGGATTTATCCGCCGATCAGGTCAATGCCCGCTTGTCCCAATGGAGCCGCGTTATCCGAGAAAAGAACGGTGCCGTTCAACTTCAAGCCTTTATCGGCGTGCCTCCTGCCAAGGATTATGGCTTTCTTTCTTCTGCACCTGCCTCTAATCCGACAGTTCAAACGACGTCCCCTGTTACATCCCCAAAAGCAGACAGCACGGCGCCCCGCCCGACAGTCAGCACCGCTATAATGCCAGCATCTTCCTCGGCTCCAGTTGCGCCTTCAATCTCACAACCAACCAAAACAGCGGTCAAAGAAAACCCGATCCCCGTTCCTGCAAAGCCTGCAACACCTGCCCCAGCCGCTTTTTCTAACGATCAAAATGGGCAGCCTATAGCTACATCGACTTCCTCAACAACGGCACCGGCAACACGGCCAGCGGCAATATTGACGGCGGCGACCAATCCCAATGCCCCTTCAACCATTACCGAGATAGAGTTACCCTCGGCTAACAGTACGCAACCCGCTCCCAGAGCGTCCAGTAATCCGACTATCTCCGATAGCGATCGCCTCAGTGACAACGCCCCAAAAACGCCTATAGTAACCGTCAAAGAGAAAACCGCTCCACAACAAACAGCTCCAAGCCCCAAGAAAAGCCTCAATCTACCAATCAAAGAAATTCTGGCAGAGAATAAATCCACTAAGGCTACAGCGACAACCGCGCAAAACAGTCCCGATAAAAAAGAAAGCCTGCCTCAAAATACAGCCGCCCTAAAAGCAGACTCCAAAAAGGAAGCCAAGGATTGTGCTTCTTCCACCTGCTATAATGTGACCTATCCGGCCATTCAGTTAGCCACCCATAAATTGCCGATCACCCCAGCGGCAACAGAACAAAGCCATAAGATATTACAGAGTATACAGGCCAAATTACCTAGCGCCGCGAAATATAAAATCATCACCTATAGCGAAACAGGCAGTCCGGTCTATCGCCTGCTCTTGACTGGATTTGCTTCTGCCAAAGAAGCACAGGAAAGCTGTAATAGCCTGATGAAAAAAGAGGTTGCCTGTATGGCTTCCAGCTATAAAGAAGCGGTGCCGACAACCAAATCAGTCAAAAAAACAAAATAGCCCTTCAATCTCGATAAAAGACATCTTCTAAACAGGCGCGCATAGGCAGGACTGAATAAAGACGTTTGCCTGAAAGAAAGGCTCCAAGTCTGCCCTTTTCTCAAAATCATTTACCGCAAAATCCAGATGGCTTTATGCCTCCAAAGGCTTTCCGATCCGTCCTCTCAAGGCCTCCTGATGATCTTGAAAAATGGCTTTTATGAGAAGACCTTTTTACTATTCCAAAAACTCATCTTTTTAATAAATACTTATTATTTCAAAGTATATCTTATTGACGATTCAGATCAATACAGAAAAAAATAACTAAAAATACGTTATGTTTGTCAAAAATTATGCCTTGTCATATAAATTATCAATGATACTCCGTAGTATATATTTATTTATTTCTTATTTAACATAATACATATAAAAGTTTTGCAAAATGACTGACCAGACAAAAGATGCCTCCCAAACACAGCCTTCCTCGGGGCAAATTCCTCCGCGTAAGTCTGGTAAATTATGGTTCATTATCGGCTGTATCCTCTTGATATGCGCTGGTTTTGGCGGTTTCCGCTTGTGGCATTATTTTGAACATAAAAATGATTTGCCACCCCATATAGAAGGCAGCAATGGCCGTCTGGAAATGACTCGCTTTGATGTCGCGGCCAAATATGCTGGGCGGATTACCGATCTGTCTTTCCATGAAGGCGATATCGTTCAGACGGGACAAATCCTTGCCCATCAGGACGATTCCGAACTTCGCGCCCAACGGGACGCGGCACAGGCCAATTTTGAACAGGCACAGGAATCGGTTCGCCGTGCCGAAGCCGAACAGGCCGCGGCTCATGCGTCAACTGGATTGGCAGCACAACAACTGATGCACACAAAACAAATGATAGCACAGTCGTTGGTCTCGGATATGGAATTGCAGAACAGCCAAACGGCTTATACCACGCGCAAGCTCTCCGAAGAGGCGAGCCAACATAACGTCGCCGCCGCCAAAGAAGCTGTGAAAGCCGCCTCGGCACAAATTGCCCGTTTGGATGCCAATTTAGCGGAAATGGCGATTCGAGCGCCCACCAGTGGGCAAATCGAATATCGCATTGCGGAAAAAGGCTCAGTGCTTGGTCAGGGTGGTCGTTTGGCTTCTCTACTCGACCCCTCTGATATTTATCTAACTGTCTTTTTTGAATCGGCGGTCGCTGGAAAATTGCATGTTGGAGATGAAGCGCGCATCAAATTGGATGCGATGAATGATCGCCTTGTGCCTGCACAGATTTCTTTTGTCTCACCAGAGGCTCAATTTACGC
>NZ_JAIWON010000019.1 GCF_020216885.1 Zymomonas sp.
CTAAATTTGTCGAGACAAAAACCGAGCGGGAAAAATTGGTCTATCGGGTCAAACTCCGCATTATGCCAGATACGGTTCATCACCTCGGTGGCGTATTGAAAGCGGGTATGACCGGAATCGGCTATGTTCGGACAGAACCTTCTGCACAATGGCCAAGCCTCAAGTCGGATCGGGGATGATACAATGGCAAAAATTTTTGCCGCTTCCGATTTCGCCGTTTCTATCCAAAATCTGACTCACCATTATGGCGATAACGAAGCCTTGCATCAGATTGATTTGGATTTGCCAGCCGGCCAAACTATCGGCTTGGTTGGGCCCGACGGCGTAGGTAAATCGACACTGCTTGGTATTATTTCGGGGGTGAAACGCCTTCAATCTGGCAAGGTCACCACACTTGACGCGGATATAGGCCAAAAAAAACAACGCGAAGCTGTTCTGCCTCGGGTTGCTTTCATGCCGCAAGGTTTGGGGCATAACCTCTATCCGACCTTGTCAGTGCAAGAAAATATCGACTTTTTCGCAAGGCTGTTCGGTCTGGATGCCGAATATCGGAAAACCCGTATTGCCCAGCTTTTGGAAGCGACCAGTCTCGCGCCTTTCTTTGATCGTCCGGCCGGAAAATTATCGGGTGGTATGAAACAAAAGGTTAGCCTCTGCTGTGCCCTTGTCCATAATCCCGATTTGCTTATTCTCGACGAACCGACCACTGGTGTGGATCCTTTGTCGCGGCAGCAATTCTGGGAATTGGTCGATGCCTTACAGGCGGGTAATCCCTCGATGACGGTAATTGTCTCCACGGCCTATATGGAGGAGGCGGCTCGTTTTTCATGGTTGGTTGCTATGGATGACGGGAAAATTTTGGCAAATGGCAAAACGGCGGATATTCTAAAACAAACCGGCCAAGATACGGTTGAGAAAGCCTATATTTCTCTTCTACCAGAAGAAAAACGTACCCAAGCCAGCGGTTTTTCAATTCCGCCCTATCAAAATACCGATCCAGAACCTGCTATCGAGGCCAATAACCTCACTTGTCGTTTTGGCTCTTTTACAGCGGTAGATAATGTCAGCTTTCGTATTGGTCGAGGCGAGATTTTCGGTTTTCTCGGCTCCAATGGCTGCGGCAAATCGACAACGATGAAAATGCTGACCGGCCTGCTGGATGCCACCAGCGGCACGGCCAAATTATTCGGCAAGCCCGTTTCTGCGGGCGATCTCAATACGCGTATGCGGATCGGCTATATGTCACAGGCCTTTTCGCTTTATGAAGAATTGACGGTCAAACAAAATCTGGTGCTGCAATCGCGTCTTTATCGGGCAACTGAAAAAGAAACCGAACAACGCGTTGATGATGCGCTGGATAATTTTGAATTACGCCCTTTTGCCGATATCAGTCCGGCGGATTTGCCTTTGGGTATCCGGCAACGTTTGCAGCTTGCTGCTGCTTGTATCAATACCCCTGATATTCTCATTCTTGACGAACCGACCTCGGGCGTTGATCCGGCCGCGCGGGATATGTTCTGGCATCATCTGATCGATCTTTCCCGTAACAAGCATGTAACCATTTTCGTCTCAACCCATTTCATGAATGAAGCGGCCTGTTGTGACCGTATTTCCCTGATGCATCGTGGCCATGTGCTGGCGGTTGGCACACCAGATGAACTGATGAAAAAGCGGGGAGAAACATCACTCGAAGCTGCGTTTATCGACTATCTCCAAGACCAAATGTCACAAGATAAAGATAACCGTGACAACCAGACCTCTTCCTCGAATGTTTCTCTTGAGAATATTTCGGATAATAAAAAAAAGGCGACATCCTCGCCTCTTTGGCATTGGCTGTCTTATGTCTGGGCTTTTGCAAGGCGCGAAAGCCTTGAATTGTTAAGAGATAAATTACGCCTAACCTTTGCGGTTGCAGGGCCCATTATCCTGCTTTTGGTCTCGGCCTATAGTATTTCCTTTGACATCAATAAAATCAGCTTCACCGTCTGCGACCAAGATCAAAGCAACGAAAGCCGCAGCTTGGTCAAAAGCTTTCAAGGTTCATCCTATTTCACAGAAAAAGCGGCCTCTTCTAGCCTCGCTGAAATGAATAAACGCCTTAGTGATGGCACCGCACAGATGACAGTTGATATTCCTGCCGGTTTCGGTCGGGATATCGAGGCCGGTCGTCATCCCTCTGTCGGTATCGGGATCAGTGGGGCGATGCCTTTCCTTGGAGCCAATATTCAATCCTATGCCACCAATGCCCTGCTACAATATGCCCAATTATCAGCGCAGGGATTAACGCATAGCGCGCCTTCTTCGCTGCCTTTTTCGATTGAACCCCGTTTTGTCTATAATCAGGAATTTCTCAGCATTTATACGATGGTGCCAGATACCATCATGCTGGCCTTAATTCTGATCCCAACCATGTTGACGGCGCTTGGTGTCGTTCGGGAAAAAGAAATTGGTTCAATTATCAATCTCTATGCCTCTCCGGCCTCAACCCGACAATATCTTATCGGGAAACAGCTCCCCTATGTCGCTATTGCGATGCTGGCTTATCTCTCGCTGGTGGTGCTGTCGGTCACGATTTTAGGCGTTCCGTTGAAAGGGTCTTTTTTGGCACTTTCACTAGGCGCATTGCTTTATAATCTTGCCGCAACAGGCCTCGGCCTTTTGATATCGACTTTTGTCAGCTCTCAAGTCGCGGCTATTTTTGGAACGGCCATTTTGTGCCTTATTCCGGCAGTCAATTTTTCGGGGCTGCTATACCCTGTTTCTACATTGACGGGCATTTCCTATCATGTGGGGCGTTGTTTCCCAGCGTCATGGTTTCAACTAATCAGTCTTGGCAGTTTCACCAAAGGTCTTGGTTTTACGGCCTTTTTGACGATGTATGGGGCTTTAACGGGATTTGCCCTTCTCTATCTCGCCCTTGCCTGTGTCCTCCTGCGGAAACAGGAGCTGTAGATGAGACGTTGGTTAATCAATGTTACGCTTCTATGCGCAAAAGAATTCAGAAGCCTCCTCTGCGACAAGGTTCTGATTGCCCTGATCGTCTTTGCGTTTACAGGCGGCGTTCTGGCCGTTGCCGATGGTGTCAAGGTCGAGGTTTCAAACGCCACAGTGGCGTTTATTGACCATGATCATTCGACACTTTCGAACCGATTGCGGGATGCTATTTTACAACCCTATTTCAAACCGCCGATTTTGACCGATACGCAACAGGCCGAAGACGGAATGGATAAAGGCAACTATATTTTTGCCATTGATATTCCGCCCAATTTTGAAAGGGATGTTCTCGCAGGAAGAGAACCTTCCTTGCAAATCCGTGTCGATGCCACGGCAATGACACAGGCCGGATTAGGCACGGTCTATCTAACCGAAATTTTCTATCGCGAGATAAAAGCGGCTATTCCGCTGTCTTCGGTTACCTCGGCTGTACCTTTCCAAATCGACAGTAGGATTTACTTTAATCCCAATACCGAATCCTATCCCTTTATGTCAGTGATGCAGATCGTCACGAATATAACCATGCTTTCGATCATTCTCGTCGGGGCAGCCGTTATCCGTGAAAAAGAACATGGCACTATTGAACATCTGTTGGTTTTGCCTGTCAGCCCCAGCGAAATCGCTATGGCTAAAATTATCGCGAATGGCTGGGCTATTTTTATAGCCTCGATGCTGTCGCTCTGGCTGGTGGTGCATCTCTGGCTTGGGGTTCAATTATCGGGTTCTATCCTGCTTTTTGCGATTTGCACCCTGCTCTATCTTTTCTCGGTAACGGCCTTGGGGATTATGCTGGCCACGGTTGCTCCAACCATGCCGCAATTCGGTTTGTTGGTCGTGCCGGTTTACGCCGTTGCCTATCTTTTATCTGGTGCGGCGACGCCAGTCGAAAATATGCCAACCTCAATACAACATGCGGTCTATTTTCTGCCAACAACGCAATTCGTTAATATTGCACAGGCCATCCTTTATCGCGGGGCTGGTTTTGATGCCATTACGCAACCATTGGTCATCATTATCGCCGCAGGAATCCTGTTTCTTGCTTTCGCCCTTATCCGTTTTCGTTCCATGCTCACGAGCCAGTCCTGATGAAATTGACTTTTATCAAAAAAACATCCCTTTATTCGGGATTCATCGCCACCCTCATACTGGCTGGCTGTTCACCGTTTAAAACGCCGGTGCCGCCTTCACAGGTGGTAATGCCTTCACAATTTACGCAAGCAGCGGCTGGGCAGGCAGGCGATATATCGAAATGGTGGCTTGCTTGGAACGATCCTGCACTCACCAAGATCATCGAAGACACGCTCAAGGCCAATCTTGATCTCCGCATTGCCCGCGATCATATTCAAGAGGCAAAATCTAACTTCAAAATGACCAAATCGTCGCTGTCTCCGACAATTGGCGTGACCGGTAATATCGCAGGCGGTGGCACGGATTCCCGCAATCGCTATCTTAACAGTTTCAGTAATAATTCCAGCGATCCGACTTCAGTAGGCCATATCGCGGGTGTCACCGCCTCTTGGGATGCTGATCTCTTCGGTGCAAGACATGCCGATGCCAAAGCCGCCAAAGCCGAAGTCTTAGGACAGGAAGCCCAACTTCACCAAATACAAATGGCAATCGCCGCTGAAGTCGCCAGCTACTACACGGGCATCCAATGTCTACGGAAAAGACTGGCACTTATCGACCAACGCCTCATCCTGTTGGAGAATTTAAAAAGCTATACACAAGCAAGATTTAACGCCGGACAGGCGACTTTATCGGATATCAAAGGCTTGGATGTGCAGATCAATATCTTGCACAGCTACCGCCCCGATATTGAATCTGCGATTGCAGCCTCATTGCGCCATATCGCTATTTTGGGTGGGCGAACGCCTGAAAATGTAGACATAGCGATATCACCGGAATCGGTAACCCCTCCCGCTCCGGCTGGGGAATTACCTAGTACGGTCTTAAATCGGCGACCGGATATTGCGGCGGCCATTGCCAATATCAATGCCGCTTTAAATCGCCTAAAAAGCGCCAAGGCTGATTTGCTACCTCGCTTTGGCCTCCAATTTTTCGGTGGCGATGGAAGAATTCGCTTCTCTGGTCTTTCCGGCTTTTCAAATTCAGGGGGCATTATGGCATTAACGGCCTATCTCCCGATTTTTACCGCCGGACGGGTGCACGCCCATATCGCTTTGGAAGATGCCAGACTTGATGAGGCGGTTGCACTTTATGACAAAAAACTTTTGTCGGCTCTCACCGAAGTAGAAAATGCCTATCAGGCGCGCAGCAGTCAGGATCAGCGTATCACGCAGCTGTCACAAGCCTTGGCTATCACAGAACAAAATATCACGGTCGAACAAGGTCTTTATCAAGGCGGCAAACATACGCTTCAAAATGTCTTGGAAACCAAACTAGATAAGGTGGATAAAAACGACAGCCTTATTCAAACCACCCAGCAACAGCAAATGGCCACCATCAATCTATATTATGCCCTTGGTGGTGGATGGAGTTAAAATCTTCTCTGTTTAAAATCGGAATTACTCTGTCTTCAAATGACGGAGTCATTCCGGTTTTATGCTGCCCCTGTTCCATTCAAATTTCTTTTTATTGAGACGACATTCCACAAATTTTTAAATTACCTCTGGAAAGGACAATGCCTGTAATAATCCTAAAGAGGAGTCTCCCCTTTAACAGGGGAACGCAGCTTACAAGCTATAATAATATTGTAGGATAGGAGCCTTTTATGGATTTACAGCTCACAGGCAAAACCACCCTTGTCACGGGATCAACCTCTGGTATCGGCCTTGCGATTGCGCAAAGATTTGCCGAAGAAGGTGCCAATGTCATTATCTGCGGCCGCAGTCAGGCCAAACTGGATGCTGCTCTCAAAACATTTTCAGCGCCCAAAAAAGTCAAAGCTATTTTAGCGGATGCGGGCAGCCAAGCGGGTATCGAAATCCTTACAAAAGAGGTGCCAGCCGTCGATATTCTCATCAATAATCTTGGAATATTCGAACCAAAGGCCTTTTCTGATATTACCGATGATGAATGGCACCATATTTTCGAAGTCAATGTTATGAGCGGTGTCCGGCTTTCCCGCTACTATTTCCCAAAAATGATCGAGAAAAACTGGGGACGAATCATCTTTGTCTCAAGCGAATGTGGCGTGGTTACCCCAGGCGACACCATCCATTATGCCATGACAAAAACGGCACAATTGGCGATATCGCGCGGTCTCGCTGAAGAGACCAAAGGCACGGCTGTCACCGTCAATACAATTTTACCGGGGCCCACAAAATCTGAAGGTAGTACGGCTTTTATAAGAGCAGCCGTCGCCAATGACAGTCTTTCAGAAGAAGAAATGGAAGCCGAATTTTTCAAAAAAATGCGTCCCCTTTCTTTGCTGCAACGCCGCTGCGATCCGGCGGAAATTGCTGCCCAAGTTGCCTTACTTTGCAGCCCCTTCGGAGCCATCACGAACGGGGCGGCCATCCGACTTGAAGGCGGAATTATCCCAACAATCCTATAAGGAAATACTGATATTGCTCCCCCATTGGGGGGAGCCATATTTCGCTTCAAACCGCTTTCATCAGATAATCTAAACTATCTTCTAAACCCTCTAAAAACCCTTATATCAAAGGCATTCAGAAATCATCTTTTTGACTTTTAACGCTATTTAACAGCAGACAAGTTTTATTACCAAAAAAACTATTTTGATTACGACATATACATGTTATGTTATAACATAAATAATTATCCACCTTTCCTATTTATTGAGGCCTTATGATAATTCCCTTGTTATTTTTGGTCACAGACCTCGATACGGAACCGCCCCCTCCTCCGGCTTTGCCCATACCGGTGGTCACCACAACCAATCTGCCACCGCAAAAAAGCTGTAAAGTAAAACGCATTCCCAGCCGCCCTACGCGTATTGCTGTATGTCATTAACTAATTTTCGTTATTGAAAATCAATATCAATAACTGTAGACTTCACGCTCATATGAAGATATGATATATTATATCATCTAGGGGCGCAGAAAGTGAAATCAGGAAAAAAGGTCAAAAGGCGTTTTCTGAAAAAGACAACGCTTGTAACAATGCTTTTAAGCAGTATCTGCTGCGTTCAAACTTTGTCGTCGGCTGCTAGAGCTGAAGATATTCCAGTCGAAGAAAACGCATCAAATGATGAAACCACCGAAAAAAATACCTCTCCCACACCCAGCAGCCATTACAAAGAAAAAATATCAAAAAGTGTTACATCAAAAGATATCGAAGTAGTCGCCTCACGAAAAGACCTCCTCGGAAAGACCAGTACAGCCAGCGAAGGCTCAATCACAGCCAAAGAAATTCAACTACGACCTGCCTATCGCGTTGGACAGATATTGGAAGCGGTTCCGGGTTTGGTTGTCACGACCCATTCCGGTGAAGGTAAGGCCAATCAATTCCTCTTACGTGGCTTTAACCTCGATCACGGAACTGACCTTGCAACTTTTGTCGATGATGTGCCGATTAACGGAGCTACTAACGCTCATGGTCAAGGCTATACTGATATCAACTTTCTTATTCCCGAGACACTTGGCGGGGTAGATTATACAAAAGGGCCTTTTCACGCGAATATTGGTGACTTTGGTGTGGCTGGCTCCGATCATATGAAGCTGGCGGATGATATCCCTCGCCAAGTTTCCTTCAGCGGCGGCACCTTGGGCGACTATCGCTTCTATATTGGCGGAACAACACATTTCAAAAATGGCGACCGTTGGGTTAACGCGCTAAGCCTCCAACATGCTGACGGGCCATGGAAATATCCAGATAATGCGCGGTCTATTCGGGCAATGTCGCATTATACCCATGGCGACAACTCGGACGGTTTTGATGTAACGGCAATGTATTATCGTGGTAAATGGCGCGCCACCAATGACCAACCAATAGAAGCCATCGAAACGGGCATGATCAGCCGTTATGGCTCACTTGACCCTACCGATGGCGGCTTTGCCGAACGTTATGGCCTTTCCGGTCATTATCGCAAATCAGGTTCCAACTGGAAATTTGTTACCAGTGCCTTTGCCACCCATAGCCGGATGACATTATGGAATGACTTCACCCATTATCTAGATGATCCCGTTAACGGCGACCAACACTCCCAACACGAAGCCAGAACGACATTCGGTGGCAGTGCCGTCTATAGTCGCAACGACTATATCGGCGACTTTAAAACGGATACGCAGGTTGGTCTCCAAGGCCGCTATGATATTTTATACGTCAATCGCCGCCATACCTACCACCGCCAAGCCCTTGAAGAATGCCCCGGTAGTTTAAACCCCAGTGGCCGATATCTCTGTAATGGCGATAATATCAATCTGGGCGCAGTCGGATTTTATGTCGAGAATACAACCCATTGGTTACCATGGCTTCGCACAGTGGTCGGCTTCCGTGAAGATTATCAAGGTGGCACCGATGATAATCTTGTGGACGGAAGCACGACAAAAAAACATCAATGGCTTTTCCAGCCCAAAGGCAGTTTGATTTTTGGGCCTTGGAAAAATACGGAACTCTATTTTAGTGGTGGTAAAGGCTACCACTCGAATGACTTTCGTTCCGTTTCAGGCTCTTATTCCGCTGACCAATTTGCACAAAATTCTGTCAAAGTGCCTTTGATGACTGCCGCTGTCAGCGGTGAAATCGGCATTCGGACAACCCCCATCAAAAATTTACATATGCAAGCCGCGGTTTTCCTGATCGATTTCGATTCCGAGCTTAGCTATGATGGCGATGCGGGTGTCAATACGCCGGGACCCGCCAGTCGTCGAAAAGGGGTCGAATTTTCAGCACAATATAATCCGCTGTCATGGCTGGAATTTAATACAGATTTGTCTTTTGCCCATGCCCGCTATCGAACAAAAGACCCTTCACAATATGGAATTGACGGCCTTTACGTAACGAATGCCCCTAAATTTGTCTGGGCTTTTGGTATTTTGGCAGATTCTCACAAAGCTTGGTATGGCAGTTTGCAAGTCCGCTGGCTGGGCAGTTACCCTCTTAACGAAGATAACTCATTACGCTCAAAAGGCTATAGAGAAGTCAATCTTAGTGTTGGCTACAGGGTCTCTAAAAACTTACGTTTTGAAGCCAGTATCTTTAATTTATTCAATAATCACGGCTATGCCGCGCAATATGCCTATGATTATCGTTTAACACCGACTTCAGCCGTCAGCACAGGGGCAACCGGCCATTCTATCGAGCCAAGATCAGCCAGATTTTCTGTCATCGGTAATTTTTAGACAACGCAAAAATAAAGACTATAGTCTTTAAACGACTTAACTGGGGGGAACCAACTTTATGCGCTCTATGTTACCCGCTTTATTGATGACTTCAATGGCATCCATTCCGGCAATGGCCGCAGTGGCTCATAACGATCCTTATATCTGGCTCGAAGAATTTTCTTCACCCAAAGCTATGGCGTGGGTCAAAAGTCATAACGACAAAAGCACTCGTCTTTTAGAAGCGGACAGCCGCTATAAAACGCTTTATCAAGAAGCCCTCGCCATCGGATCAGCCAAGGATCGTATCCCGATGCCGAGCTTTTTGCAGGGTGAAATCTATAATTTCTGGAAAGATAGCGATCATCTTCGCGGGATATGGCGCAAAACCAGCTTGGAAGATTACCGTAATGCGACCCCCCATTGGCAAACGGTGCTTGATATTGATGCTTTGGGTAAAGCAGAAGGTAAAAGCTGGGTGCTCCATGGCATTGACTGTTTCCAGCCGGATCAACGGCTTTGCTTGATATCTTTATCGGATGGTGGCGAAGATGCCGCCGAAATTCGCGAATTTGATCTGACAACCAAGCAATTTGTCAAAGATGGCTTTCACCTGCCACGCGGGAAACATCGCGTCACATGGGAAGACAAAGATCACCTGCTGATTGCGACCGATTGGACAAAAGACGACCTGACGGAATCCGGCTATCCTTTTATCGTTAAGCGACTGGCACGCGGTCAATCTCTTGACCAAGCGCAAG
>NZ_JAIWON010000020.1 GCF_020216885.1 Zymomonas sp.
AAATCTATCGAGGCAATAAAAGTGACGGCGGCTATGGCGTAACGCCCACGACCCTTCGCGACGGTCAAAATAACGCCTTAACGGTCATCGAACGACCGCTAGATACCTTTCACCACCAAAGTTTTGTGCTGACAAAATCAGGCGTAAAACAGCTCCCCATCCCTGATAAAGCCAGCCTTGTCGAACTGGTCGCAGGACGCGTTATTCTGTCTCTTGATGAATCATGGCAAAATGGCAGCACGCTATTTTCAGCCGGCTCGATTGTCTCAATAGATCTTGATGCGCTTTTGCAGTCACCTGACCAGCTAAAGGCAAGGCTTGTCTGGCAACCGACAGAAAAAGAAGCCTTTAACGGCCTGACTTCGACTAAAAATCGGCTGTTACTTTCTATTTTGGATAACGTCCAAGGTCGGGCTATCGCCTTTACGCCGACAGCTAATAACCAATGGACAGCCGAAACACTGCCCCTGCCGGATAAACTGGCAATCGAATTGGCTTCCAGCGATAGTCAGAGCGACCGCGCCTTTATCGAGGTTAGCGGATTTGTCACGCCATCCACGCTTTATCTAGCCGATACCGCGCAAGACAAAATCGAAAGCATTAAAGCGCTTCCCCCTCAATTCGATGCATCAAAGGATGTCGTCGAACAGCTTGAGGCGACCTCTACAGATGGCACTAAAATTCCGTATTTTGTCGTCCATCGGAAAGACATCAAATATGATGGCACCACGCCGACCTTGATGACGGCTTATGGCGGTTTTCAGGTCAGTAATACGCCTTATTATTCAGCTTCGATTGGCAAACTTTGGCTTGAAAAAGGTGGAGCCTTTGTTCTCGCCAATATTCGGGGCGGTGGCGAATTTGGGCCCGCATGGCATGAGGCTGGATTAGGCACCAAACGCCAAATTATCTATGATGACTTTGCTTCTGTTGCCAAAGATCTGATCGCGCGTAAAATAACATCACCGCGCCATCTGGGTATTCAAGGCGGCTCTAATGGCGGTCTTTTGATGGGGGTTGAAATGACCCAGCATCCCGAACTTTGGAATGCGGTGGTTATTCAGGTGCCTTTGCTGGACATGTTAAGAATATCCAAAATTGCAGCCGGTGCTTCATGGCAAGGCGAATATGGCGATGTCAACAAAGACCCCAAAGTAAGAGCCTTCTGGGAAGCTCTTTCACCTTACCATAACCTCAAGCAAGGCGTAAAATATCCTGAACCCTTCATTTTCACGACCACCAAAGATGATCGTGTCGGGCCTCAACATGCTCGTAAATTTGCAGCCCGCATGGAAGAAATGAAGCTGCCCTTTTATTATTATGAAAATACCGAAGGGGGGCATGGCTCTGGCGCGGATTTAAAACAGACGGCCAGAACACAGGCCTTAACCATGACGTATCTTTACCGCAAATTGCTGTAATCCGCTTTCCTTAACTGCCGGATAATCTATTATCCGGCAGACTTTTTATTCATCATGGGACACAGCTTCACCAGAATAATAGTCAGGGCTGCAAGAGCGTTTGTAACCATCCTCTATAGTGCATAAATAGAATTGGCCGTTTTCTTTCAAAGGCGCTTTGCCTGTATACGAGCCATCACAAGAGATTTTTTCGCCATCTTCTATCTTGCATAACTGATAATCCCCTCTGTTTTTGATAACCGCCTGTCCACTATACCATTCGTGACAGCTCCCCCACCCATTAGACACGTTGCATTTTAGATAATCACCGCCATCTTTCACAACAGCTTTACCGCTATACCAGCCACCACAAGAAAATTTACTGCCACCAGAAATATTACATTCGCTGTAATAGCCCCGATCTCTCACAACGGCTTTACCCGTAAACCAACCGCCACAAGAAAATTTACTACCACCAGAAATACTGCACTCGCTGTAATAGCCCCGATCTCTCACAACGGCTTTACCTGTAAACCAACTGCCGCAAGAAAATTTACTACCACCAGAAATTTTACATTCACTGTAATAGCCTCTGGCGAGACTTGCTGAACTGAACAATACCAACAAGCCCGCCAGCTCTTTTAATCGAAAACGCATTACCCAATTCCCTATCAGCCCGTAATTCAATCAATATCAACTATGTCTCATCTTTGAGCTTCGCCGAAGCCGTCATCGCCAAACACAAAAAAAAGGCAGGAAAAGCCAAGCTAATCCCGCCCCTTTAGAACCCAAAAAATCTATAAAATTATCACAGCAAGACTTTGCCGCCTTTGATAGTATGGGTCACTTTCCCTCGCATCATCCGACCATCAAAAGGCGAATTGCCTGCCTTGGCGGCCATTTTAGCACTATCAAGCTGCCATTCCCGTTTATTATCAAAAATGATGATATCCGCCTCTTCACCGACAGATAAAGAACCACCTTGGCATCCCAACAATCGGGCGGCATTCCCAGACAGCAAGTTCATCAGACCAAAAAAGTCGATAATGCACTCGTGTACTAATTCCAACGCTGCCGACAACAGGGTCTCAGCCCCCGCCATACCGGGCTTGGCATCAATAAAGGGAAGACGCTTGTCTTCAGCCCCTCGCGGGTCATGAGCAGAACAGAAAACATCAATCACGCCGTCTTGTATGGCTTCGATAGAAGCCAAACGATCTTCTTCACTCCGCAAAGGTGGAGATAAACGGGCAAAAGTGCGGAAATCTTCGATATGCCGATCAGATAACAATAGATAAGCCGGATTGATCCCAACCGTTACCTTAATGCCTCGTTTTTTAGCCTGCCGTATCAGATCAAAACTTTTCTTCGTCGTCAGTTGGGCAAAATGAATTTTGCAACCGGTTTCTTCCGCCAACATCAGATCACGCGCGACAACAATAGCTTCTGCCACCGCCGGAGCTGCCCGCAAACCGAGACGACTGGCCATCAATCCCTCTGTCGCGACACATCCTTTGGTCAGCCCACCATCTTCGGCATGACTGATAACGGTCAAATCCAACGAAGCGGCATAGTCAAGCAAGCGATACATCAAGCCAGAATCGGCAATCCACTGCCGACCCGTCGCAACCGCCTTAGCGCCAGCCCTTTTCATCAGACCGATTTCAGCCAATTCCTGTCCTTCAAGGCCACGACTACCCGCGGCCAAAGGATAAACCTCAACCGCCTCGCCACCGGATTCTTTGGCGCGCTGAATCAAGGCGGCCTCATCCAAAGCCGGCGATTGGTCGGGCATCAAAGCAACGCGGGTAATACCGCCCTTAATAAAAGCCGGCACATCAACAGAAAAAACCGTCGGATCAATAATAGCCGGTGCGATATAGCCGCCTTCGGCATCAATAACCGTATCGGCACCCGTTGAATCAATCTCGCCACAGGCGACAATGCGCCCCTCTTTAACGAGCAAGCCACCCGCATAGATATTTTTAGCAACCGGATCGATCAATCGGCCATTTATAATTGCGATTAAACTCATGCCCAACCTTTCACACCGCGCCGTTCACGGGTCAGCACATCCAGACAGGCCATCCGCATGGCAACACCCATTTCGACCTGTTCCGTAATAGCCGAATATTTCAGATCATCCGCCACGGCGGAATCGATTTCAACACCGCGATTTAACGGGCCGGGATGCATCACCAGCACATCATCTGCCGCCAATTTCAGTTTCTCGACCGTCAAGCCGAACAAAGCATGATATTCACGCAAAGAAGGAATAAAACCGCCTGCCATTCTTTCAGTTTGCAAGCGCAACATCATCACGACATCGGCACCAGAAATAGCTTTGTCGAGATCGGAAAAGACTTCAACACCTAACGCCTCGATATGGGACGGGATCAAGGTTGAAGGGCCCACAACACGGACATGCGCGCCTAATTTTTGCAAGGCAATGATATCCGAACGGGCAACACGGCTATGCATAATATCGCCACAAATAGCGATAACCAGACCTTCAAACCGTCCTTTCCGGCGGCGAATAGTCAACGCGTCTAACAAAGCCT
Organism: Zymomonas sp.; assembly: GCF_020216885.1. Classification (GTDB taxonomy): domain Bacteria; phylum Pseudomonadota; class Alphaproteobacteria; order Sphingomonadales; family Sphingomonadaceae; genus Zymomonas. The sequence continues at coordinate 3,962 of NZ_JAIWON010000020.1, forward strand.
GCGTGGGATGCTCATGCTGGCCGTCACCGGCATTCAAAACCGGACAGTCAACTTTATCGGCAATAAGCTGGACAGCCCCTGAAGCCTGATGGCGAATAACCAACATATCGGCATGCATAGCATCAAGGGTAACCGCCGTATCAATCAGCGTTTCGCCTTTTTTGACACTGGACTGGGCAACGGCCATGTTGACCACATCTGCCCCCAAACGCTTTCCGGCGATCTCGAAAGAGAGCAGCGTTCGGGTTGAATTTTCGAAAAAAGCGTTAATCTGGGTCAAACCGGCCAAACTGTCATCATGCTTAACAGCAGCCGCCCGATTAAGGGCAACCCAGCGTTCCGCTTCATCGAGCAGAAAAAGGATTTCATGAGCCGCAAGCGGCGCGATGCCAAGTAAATGGCGATGGGGAAAAGGTAAAGTAAGCGACATCAAAATAGGGACTTACCTTCTCTTTTCGCGACATTCAATAACAGAAATAGGAAGATATGCCCGAAAAGGAAAAAAAGAAGAAAAGGATTTGATGCCCCCTAAACGGGTAAAAAACAGCGTTTGACCAGATCAGTCTTGATTGTGAATATGACTTAACCTTTATGGCTGATATGAATAGTGAAAATGAAATAACACCTAAAATATTTAAATATTATGGGAAGGTATTCCCCGAAAAAGCTGGATATTGTGTAGGATATAAATAATTATTCTGCGACGGTACAGCTTGCTGTTCAAATCCAGCGCGTGATCTGGAAACAGAAGCTAACCATTTATTATAATAAATTTGGTATTCTCGCTCACTCATTGCCGATCTATAATTGATATTCTGACCTTTTTTGTCTGAACATTCAAGGATATCGTCTTTATAGATTTTATAATTTTTACATAATTTGTCATTACTCCAATAATATTTTCCATTGATTTTACTAGGAAGATTGGGTGTTGCACAAGCACTTAGACACAATAATGAAATGAAAATTATTTTTGCATAATGTCGTATTGAATATTATTTCAAAAAATATGATATTTTTTGAAAAAACTAATGCATTGATACCGAAGCCCCCTAATAATATTAAATACATCCATATTATTTTTAAATTTTAAGGGAGAGATATGCTTCTTTTATCTTAAGAGACAGATGTAAATCATGCCAAAGAATTTCACAATCTGCCTCAAAAAAGCGAAAGGCTATTTTCAATTAACAGCAGGGACATTAAAATATCTTCTCTGTCCCTGCCCAATATTCCTAATTTTAGAAACCGGTGCTAATTGTCATCATAGCCGAGAAAGGCGATGCAATACCGTAAGTCGGTGCCGAGCCTTTGACGGTTTGACCATCAACTGACTTCACATATTGAGCATTGGTCGTCACACCCGAAGCATAGTTGAGATAATGCTTATTGGTGATATTGGCGAGGTTGAAACGAATAGTCGGGCTTTTCAAACCACCCCAACTGTTAAAGCGATATCCACCACCGATATTCATGCGAACATAGGAAGGCACCTGTTCGTCATTCATGAAGGTTGAATATTGCGACCCGACATATTTCAAGCTGAAGTTACCGAATATATGACCGTTGTCATAATCGAGACCGAAACCGACCTGATAACGCGGCGTTTGCGGGGCAAATTTGCCTTTTGTTGGCAAAAGAGCGGAAACACCGGATCCAGATGCCATCAAATTACTTTTAGTGCGAGCATCAATATATTCAGCAGAAACATAAGGACGAATATTATAAATCGGGCGGGTACCGATTTCAAAATCGACACCATTCGTCGTCTGGTTACCGCCATTGATACTGGTTGAATAGTAAGAAGTAGGATTCTCTGGATCAATGATCGTTTGAGAAAATAGACGATTATGAAAGTCGTAATGGAAATAGGTCAAAGAGGTATTGATTACCTTACCTTGATAGCGCCATCCGAATTCTTCCGAAATCGTGGTTTCCGGTTTCAACCCTGTCGCTGCATGGTTGCTATAGCCACTACCGGCATAATAGGTGCCGGAGTCATAAAGAGAGCTATTCATCGGGACACGATAATTGGTCGAGACCGAGAAGAATAACTGATGCTCGTCATTGATTTTATAGCGAATAGAACCGGTCGGTAAGACGGCGCGATAAGTCTGATTAATCACTTCACCCGTAGAGGTATCGGGAAGATAATTGCGTCCCATTCTTTTAATGATGGAGTATTTTACACCCGCATCAATGGTCAATTTATTATTCAGGAGCGAGATACTATCGCCAATGAAAGGCGTATGAACGACCGTGCGAGTTCTTGTGTCCCGATATTCAGCTTTTTCACCATTCGCCAAAATCACGTTTGAACCACCCCCCCATTTGTCATAGGGATTTCCGTTTTCATCAATCAATGAATAAGGCGCGGTTTGTCGTTGGTTTGAATATTCAAACCAATAACCTACCATCAAACGGTTGATACCTTTTGTCCATGTCCATTTGGTTACAGCCCCCGGACGATAGGTCTTGGTGATGGACGGTTCATAGAGCAAAGTCTGCCCGTAATTTTTTCCGTCAACCGTGCCGCTCATCGTTTGGGAACCATAGGACATCTTATTCATATCCGTCCAATAGGCACCCCCGCCATTACCGTTTCCATACCAGAAATAAGGTGTTTCCGTCAGCACCATATTATGGCCAAGATTAAGACGCGTAGGGGCACTGATATAAATATTGGTAAAGGGATTGGGATGTAACCTGTAATAGGTCGCGTTGGCTTTGGTATTTCCGGTATAATCCGAACTATAAACGGTATTCGCTGTCCCCGAGACAGGGGCACCCATCACGCCAATGCCATATTTATCCCAAGAGGCCATATTAACACTGGGGGTATTATAGTTATTGAGGTTATTTCCGACGACAACCAGCGAGGCTCGGTTATCTTTACCCCATTCCTTGACGACTTTCATTTCACCGTGCAGTTTTCTTTCAGTGCCGGGGCCACGCCATAAATTTTCATGGGTATCCGAAAAAGAGAAATAAGCGCGTGTGCCGGAATTCCCGATTTCACCGGTATCAAAACGGGCAAATCCACGGAAAGTCTTGTAGGAACCATAAGTAAAATTAGCGCGTCCGCCCATCTTTTTAGCCGGATCGATCATATACATATTAACGACACCACCCGCGGCACTAATCGTCGGGCTGTCGAGATCAGCAGAACCTTGAGCCACCTGAATGGTTGACAAGTTTTCTGAATCAACAATTTCTTGCGGATAAACAGCGTAATTACCGATATCGTTTAACGGAAAGCCTTCCAATGTATAGCCCATTGAGGCTTCATTCATACCACGAACCGAGGTATGCCCTCCTGTCAATCCCATCGGGTCAGAATCTGAAGCGTTAACACCGGGCAAAAGGGCAATCAACTGCATCGGATTCAAACCGGGGGTCTGCTTCTCAATATAATCGCGCGTAATAGTGGATTTCGATTTCGGGGCATCTTCTTTGATCATCAGACCGCCGCCAATAGCGCGTCTATTGACACCATCAATATAAGAGTGACGCCCCGTAACAACGATACTTTTTTCATCTGTTGGGGCAGTCTGACCAATCATACTAGGCCGGTCATTTTTATTTTCTTGAAAATCGCTTTTATCTATCTTTTTTTCGCTATATTTTTCTTTTTCTAAAGCATTATTTGCTGATGCCGCAGAATACCATAGCGACGGACATAGTGAAGAACATAGAAAAAATATTTTCAACTTGTGTTTTTTAATAGAAAAATGTCTTTTGCTTTTTACGGAAGCGGTTTTCATCATTTACCCCCCTACTTATAGGGGGTGTATAGATTTTAATTGTTACGCTATCATTGCAATTATATTGCAGTAATTTGTCTTTTAAATTTAACGTTTTTTTATAATTTATAAAAAGACAATTCTTATAAAAGGCGCAGTCCTAAAACTGCGCCCCATAGCCATTATTTTCCTATTTTTTAGTGAGAAGGGCGTTTCTTAAACAGGCTTTTTAAACGGAAAAAACCGATAAGCATCACGACAATAAAAATAAAACCAGCACCGGATAACAACCAAGGCATCATTCTCATCAACAAAGCAGGCGTGCTTTTATTGGCTCTAAAATCTGCGACTTGTTGGATAGAAACTGGTGGGATAGCCTTGTTACCGAAACGGGAAATGACATAATTAGCAATAGCCGCAATCTGACTATCGTTTAATTCATCGGCATAGGACGGCATCCCCGCAATACCGTCATTACTCTTACGCTCAATACCATTAAGAATGGTCATGACTAGATTATCGGCAACAAGCCCCCCTGTCGCACTATTATGCGTAAGCGACGGATAAAAATGGTCGGCCGTCCCTTCCCCATTGCGACCGTGACAACTGGCGCAGGCATTTTCGTAAAGCAACTGCCCATCGACCGAACCGGCATCACTCATGGCCATCGCCGTGCGGCTGGTAACCGGCTCAACATCGACTAAATGAGCAGGTGTCTTATTTTCAAAACTGAAACGAGATTGCTTTGCCCCCGTCAGATTCTGGGGTGCTACCGTTTTCAGATAAGCCGCCATAGCCCGCAGATCGGCATCCGATAAAAAGCGCAAACTATATTCAATCGCTTCTGCCATACTACCGGCTGCTTGTGCCTTGCCGTTAACATGCCCCGTTTTTAAATAGCGGGCAATTTCTTCTTCGCTCCAACTACCAATACCTTCGGTTTCATCCGGCGTAATATTGGGCGCATACCAGCCACCAACCGAAGTTCCTGTCAGATAACGCCGCCGAGATTCAGCCATGAAGAAATTCCGCGGCGAATGACAGGTGCTACAATGGGCTAGCGTGTCGACCAAATAATGACCACGGTTGATTTCATCGCTAACCTTGGGATTATTTTTGAAAGGCTTGTCATGCAGGAACAACAAATTCCATCCCGACATCAACAAACGTAGATTAAACGGGAATGAAAGTTTTGTAACGGCTTGGGGCTTTTCATCTACCGGAGCAACCCCCTGCATAAAATAGATATAAAGGGCATGAACATCCTGATCGCTCAATCCGGCATAAGCCGTATAAGGCATCGCTGGATAAAGATAGGCACCGTCTTTTCGGATACCTTTTCTCAAAGCGCGACTAAAATCCTGTTCGCTATACGTCCCAATACCCGCTATTTTGGATGGGCTGATATTAGGCGATATAATACTCCCCATCGGGGACGCAATGGCATAACCACCGGCATAAGGCGGCGCATTGTCAGCATTCCCACGATGACAGGCAATACAATCCCCCGCTTTAGCGAGATAAGCCCCGCGTTCCAGATCGGAAGAAAAGCCCTTGGTCGCCGAAGCCGCCGCGACATTTTTCTGGACAACCACCGGCGGATTAGCTGGCATACTAGTCTGACTATTTTCTGCTGATGCCACCGCCGAAAGCGATACACAAAAAGCCAGCCCCGCCACGGATGCCAGACGATGGGAAAAAGGTCTCATCATATGCCTTTCTTATACTTCGCGCGCGATGATATCAGCGGTACGGATAGCCAAAGCGACCCCTGTCAAAGTCGGATTCACAACGCCCGCCGCCGGAATGACCCCCGTCGTTGCCAAAAACAAATTGGGATGATCGAAACTGCGGCATTCGCCATTCACCACTGAATCTGCGGGATTTTTACCCATAATGACAGATCCCATAATATGGTCATGATTCTGCCATTCGCTGACTTCATTGACGATGCTGCCATTCATGCCCGCCGCAATCCGGCGGTAGTCACGCATAATAATATCCTTGGCCGCTTCGGTATAAGCCGGAACATCATAATGGACGGATAAAGTCGGTAATCCCAAAGCATCTCTTTTGGTCGGATGTGGAATAACGCGATTGCTGGGCATCGGCAGAGTTTCAAGCATAGAAGAAATATCGACCCAGCGCGCCGCATCGTGACGGATGCGCTCATCTAATTCTTTTCCAAAAATTCCCTGCGCAATCAACCGCTCAGTAACCGCCATATTAGGAACTGCATTTCCGATATTATGCTTAGAAGCTGCATAGCGGCGACGATGGTTACCATCACGCATATTCACGATACAGGCTTCTTCAACGGTGCCACGCCCTGCCCATAAAGGTTCATCGGCTAAAAATTGTATCGCCAGACCATTATGATCCATAATATTCCGCCCCACCTGATCGGACGAATTGGCGACATCAGACATCAACAATAATTTGGGCGTTTCAAAACCGTGGGCGGCAACAATAAAATAGCGCGCCGTCAGCTTTTTATCCTCACCCTTAGCCGTCCGATAATGCACAGCCTCGATTTTATTCCCGCTCCCTTTTTCCAGCTTGAAAGCAGTAGCCTCGGTCAACAGCTTAGCCCCCGCCTTTACAGAGTGACGGGCATGAACATCACCGCTATACATCGACCCGATCGGACAAACTGGCATACAGTTATTATTACCGGAACAGGCCGGACGACCATCATAAGGCTGGTTCGTCGGTCTTGCAGAAGGTTCCTGAACAAAGCGATAGCCCAATTTTCCCAATCGGTCATTCATCCGACTGGTCATGTAATTGATGCCATCAGATGGCATCGGATATTCTTTTGAACGCGGCGGAAAATGCTTTCTCCCCTGCCCGCTTTGATCTTCATCTGATCGCCCAGATACGCCTAGGGCTTCTTCCGCCCTACAATAATAAGGCTCCAAATCATCATAAGAAATGGGCCAATCCCGTCCGACGCCATAAAGGCTTTTCAACTTCATATCGCTAGGCAGATAACGCCATGCACAGGCAGCCCAATGCCATGTTGTGCCACCTACCAGTTTCAACATTCCGGGAAGATAGGCAAAAGAGCCCGTATTCTCGATATAATCCTTGGCAAAAGATGTCGGAGCCGTGGCCGCATTGGGATAGGGATCGTTATAATTATTTTTGCGAGGTGATGTCCGAAAATTTTCAGTAATTTTCCAACGAGGAATGGATTTTCCGGCTTCCAGAATAATAACAGATTTACCCTGTTTGGCTAATTCATACGCCGCATTATTACCTAGCGCGCCGGAACCGATTACAATGACATCGGCATCATATTCCATGGGAGGCTCTTTTCTTTCGGATAAGAGGAATTGATTAGGTCGAAAGGGATAAAAACCCTAATCCTGTTGGATACTGGCAGGCGGATTAACCCAATAGCTAGGGGCTCCACGGGCATAGCTGGGAATAACTGTGGCATCCATGGTTGGACGATACATCAAAGCCCCGCTATAGGTAATAAAATGGGCATTATCTTCCATGGCATGACTGGCTGCTTCTCCTGCATAACCAAGATACCACGCCGAAACGATCGTCTTGGCAGTCGCCATCAAAGCGTCATCTTTCCCTATTGGAGATGTCCGCAACAAAGAAGAATCCGTTAATTTTTCAGAAGCTAAGGCTTGCTGTAAATTCTGTAATTTAGCAGGAAAATGCGCATCCACCGCGATCAGAGCCGCCAGCGCGCGACTGGACAAAGCGCGATCAAGGTCATGATGCCCTGTCAGGAAAATTGAAATCTGGAAAAATTGATCCTGAAGCCGATCATTTTCATTTTTATCTTCGGCCAGTAAAGGTGCCGTTCCCGCGGCAACAGCACTTCCGGCAGAAAGCCCTGCAATTTTCAAAAACTCCCGTCGAGGAGACGGTTTCTTGTCAGAAGGCTTTGGATGTTCCGGCATAGATTTCCCGATATAACAAGCAGTGAAAAAGGTTAAATAATCTGGATATCATTACTTTTTAATAAAGAAACGGTTCCGTTGATATAGTAAAATCCTATCATGTTCATAATGAACCGAACCCAAATATCGGAATTAGATACTATCTATCTAAAAAAGATGGATAAAACGACCTTTTAAAAATCACCCTATCCATCGAAATAGTCTTAAAACATCGCAAAAGAGTCGATAGCGCCTTGCAAGATATAGGCGGCAGCCATTTTATCGACGACTTCACTTCTTCTGGCACGACTGGCATCGGCTTCCAACAAAGTGCGCGTGACGGCTTTGGTTGACCAACGCTCATCCCACATCAAAACCGGCAAAGATAAAGGCGCAACATTTTTAGCAAAGGCACGCACCGATTGGGTTCTTGGACTATCGCTGCCATCCAGATTTAAAGGCAGACCAATAACCAACCCTTTTACCTGTTGTTTTTCAACAAATTGCCTCAGTAATTCCAAATCCAGCGTAAATTTCTTCCGCCTAATCGTCTCCGCCGGACTAGCAATAATCCACTGGCTATCGCAAAGGGCAAGACCGATGGTTTTTGTCCCGACATCCAAACCGGCCAATCGTCCTTTTCGCGGCAAAGCCTCCTGAAACAGACGAAGCTCTTCCTGCTTTTTCAGGATATTTTCTTCTCTTTTCTCATCCAGTCGGTTCAGACGAAAAGATTCAAATTCATTTTCATCATCATAGGGCATTCTGTTTCCTTCGCGTTATCCTAATCAGGCTCAAAAACGAGGCATAATCTATAGGAAGATAAAACCGATCCAATCGGTCATTGCCTGCCGCTATAGAAAATTTTTCAAAAAGGAAGAACGCTCTTAAAAGAAAAACGCCTTTTCAAAATTCTTTTTACAGGAAAAAGGCCTGTTTTCTTATTTGATTCTGTTCTGCACTTGAAGCAAATCTTTGCCAGTGCTAGCGCAAAGATATGTCCGTCATAAATGCCAGTATTGTTCGCAAAATAGCGAAACTCGCCAGCATCGCCGTAACAGAGGAAGAGGTTACCGCGATGGTTCCTGAACTCAACGCCATCTTGGGGTGGGGAGAGCAGTTATCTGCCATCAATACGGATGGTGTAGAACCGCTTACCTCGGTCATTGCCCAATCTCAACGCCTAAGGGAAGACGAAGTCACCGTTCCCGATATCCGTGATGCCCTGATGGCCAATGCGCCCGAAGCAGAGCATGGCTTTTTCACTGTGCCAAAGGTGATCGAATAATGACCCGTCTTACAGATTTTGGTGTTACAGATTTACGCGATGGTAT
>NZ_JAIWON010000158.1 GCF_020216885.1 Zymomonas sp.
AAAGGGAAACTTCCCTCTCCGAAATTGGTTAATTTACTTAAACAGCAACCGCCTCAGGCTCTACAAGAAGGGCTTAAACTATTGCCTGGCGGAGATGAATCTGCAGATGCCCTTTTTGAAGGTGATGGCATCCGTCTTCAGAAAATGGGTCACGACTCTAGAATAGAAAATTTCGCCAAAAAATTTGCCAGCATAGAAATCTTACGGATAAGAGGTGACTTCAAAGAGGCGAATAAACAGCTTTCTATTTGCCACAAAACTTTTTTCAGAGAAGCTGGCGAACCGCCTATTTCTTCCATCAATCTTTCTGCCATGGTCTGCGACCAACTCCTAGCCGGAAACTACTTTCTCGAAGGTAACTTAGCCGCTTGGGGTAGAAAAATCGACAATATCAAAAATACCTATTACCCCCCCCTTCGAAAATTTGCTGGCCTCGAACAATTCTCTCTTGCAGATGTTAAAATGGGCAGTCTGTCAGTTGCACCGAACTCAATACCGCCCTTCATCGTCATCGGAATAAACCATCCGCAGACACTGTCACTAGAATACCGAGAACCTACCTCTAAAGACTGTTGCAGAACTTTGAATAGTCCCTCTCTCACTGCGACTCTAAATAGGAAAAAAACACCTTTCTTTTTGGAAACCGATACGGCTATTGGCAAACTACCTAAAGAATTAAGTCAATCGCCTCATATTCACATTGTTGGACATATAGAAAAAGCAGGTAATGGACGTGGCGAGGCTTTTAATGGCGACCTCGGAATCGTTGATGAGCTTAAAATCGGGAATACTATTCTAAAAAATGTTCCCTTTCTTTTCACGAACACAAAAGAGGCTTCTCTTGGCCTGACAATTCTCCAAAAATTAGGCAAAATACAAATCAACAGACAGCGTTTCACTTTCGGAAAGAATATTGATTGTAACTGTCAACAAGATATCCATTTGGGCAGTAGCTTTAGCGGCAGTTTTTATATGCTAAGATATCCCATCACATGGCAAGGAAAGACCGAACTAGCGGCCGTTGATCCCAGTCAGACAGATGCGCGCTTTAGCCTTATGACTTTTCAACCTGATTTTACGACAGAAGAAGAAAAGCAATCCTTCGAAATTAGCGACGAGATTGAAGGCGAAAAAATAACTGCCCGCGCCTATTTAGAAGAGGGGAATCTTTCCATCGACGGTATCGACTATGGTAAAAAACAAAAATTCGTCGAGAAGGCGCGCTCGCGTATCCCCTCTAAGCTCATAACTGTCACAATCCTCGAAAAAGCTGACCTCTATATCGACTTCATCAATCACAAGGCCTGCCTCAAACAGAACACTTCGGACATTTCGCATACACCAAAATAAAACAGAGTAGGGGGGAAATTATAACTAAAATAACCCGCTTTACCGAGAACCCATCATGCCTAAAAAATACCGTTTTCTTCTCTATCCATTTTTTCTAAACGCCCTTCTCTTACCGCCTTTGGAGGCTGAAAAACCTCTTATTTCACCAAAACTGATTGAATTTCTTAAGCAATACAGACCCGAAGATCTAAAAAATGGTATGGAATTGCGATCGGGCGGTGATGAAATGCTAAAGGGATTATCGGAGGGAGACGACCTACTTATTGACAAAGTGGCCAAAGATTTAAGCGACAGTCGCTCTGTTCAAAAATTTGCTGAAATAAACAAACTTCGCGTTAAAGGTGACTATCAAAACGCTAATAAACTACTTGATATAAATACTTTTTTTCAAAAATCTGATATGATTGATCCACTTCCGCCCATCAGTGGTGTCGGCATAATATCCAAACAAACATTGGTGGGTAATTACTTTTTGGATGGCAATCTCAAGGCTTGGGGCAAAACCCTCGACTTTATCAGAAACGTCTATTACCCACCCATCCGAAAAATAGCAGGGTTAGAAGAATTCTCTCTTACCGATGCCGAAATGGGTCGGTTGTCGGTCTCCCCGAATTCAATCCCTCCCTTCAAGGTTACTGGGATAAATCACCAACAAAGCATTCCACTGCAATTTGACATGGATTTAAAGGAAAAACATAGGCGGAGTGCTAACCACATCCCCCATATAACAGCATCCCTAAACGGAAAGGACATCCCTTTCTTTTTGGAAACTTGTGCCGCTATTAGCAAATTACCAGAAGAGTGGCGTCATTCTCCCCATGTCCATATCGTCGGGCATCTCGATCGAGCAACGAATGGAGCTTCTGAATTTTTTAGTGGCGATCTAGGCATTGTTGATGAAATCAAAATCGGAAAAGCCGTTTTAAAAAATGTTCCTGTTCTTCTCGCTGATGTCAGCCAACCCTATCTCGGGCTGATGGTTCTTCAAAAACTGGGAAAAATCAAAATAGACAAACAGCAGATGACCTTTGGCAAGGATATCAATTGTAACTGTCAACAAGATATTCACCTTGGTAGTGCATTCGGTGGCGATTTCCAATCGCTCCAATACCCGATTACATGGCAAGGACACTCGCGTTTAGCCGTAGTTGACTTTACTCGAGAGGATAGCCTTTACAATCTATTAACTTATAAACCAGAATTTACGTCACAAGAGAAAGAAAAATCTTTCGAAGTAAGACCAAATCCGAATAGAAAAGAACTAAAATACGAGATTTATTTTGATCAAGGTAATTTATCTATCGATAATATGGATTACGGACAAAAAAAAGAAATAGTTATAGAAGATAATACATCTCGATTAGCCACAATCATCGGATTGTCTATTGTCGATAAAGCTGACCTCTATCTTGACTTTATAAACCACAAAGCCTGCCTCAAATCGATACAGTAGGATTTTCACCCATCTTGTCCGACACGCAAAGCCGCGCCGATAACAAAAGGCGCGACAGCGAGCAGAAACAACGAACAAGCTGCCAATAATAGAAATGCCCCAGGTTGATGACCATCAACAGCTCCCGCCCCAAAAATGAGTAGCGGCACCGCCAAAGGTAATACAAGTAAAGCAGCTAATCCACTTCCTGACTTTATCCTTGCCGTCAAAGCAGAAATCATAACCCCCAAAGAGGCTAGGCCAGGCGTGGCCAATAAAAACCCGGCTTCCAATTTCCAAAAAATTGGCCAATCCAAAGACAATAAAGCTGATGCCGGCAACAAAGCGATCATCAGGGGAAGCGCAAAGCTCAACCAATGGGCAATAATACGCGCAATCGCTACCCATTCTTCACTAATACCCCTCACCGAATAATGATCGAAAAAGCCATTTTCGATATCGGGAATAATCAAACGATCAATGGGCAATAAAGAAGCCAACAGAGCTGCAACCCATAATATTCCGCTACCAGTGCGCGATAAAATTATGGGGTCACTACCTACGGCGAAAGGGAATAAAACAGCAACCAATAAAAAAAACAAGACAGGTAGAAAGCCCCCTGCCCCGATCAAAATTGAGCAATCCCGACGAATTAATAAAACAAGCCGGATCACGAGAAATGACTTTCATCCAAAAGGTCAAAGAAGGCTGGTGACTGGCTAGAATCCGCTACGAAATTTTCCAAAGACAAGGTTTTATAGTCAGTCATATCAAGTCCTTGATGACTAACAGCCAGAACAATTCCGCCCTTTTGGCGATGATGTTCTATCATTTCGATCAAAGCCCTAACAGAAACCGCATCCAGCCCGTTTGCTGGCTCATCCAACAACCAGATAGCCGCATGGCTTGCCAACAAACGCGCCAACACAGCTCTTTTACGTTGTCCAGTCGAAAGCAAACGCACAGGTGAATCCGCCAATTTATCAAGAGCCATCACCGCCATCGCTTCTTTTTCCGCGCCAGAAACACCATCCAAAGCTGCCCAATAAGCCAAGGCTTGCTGTAAAGACAAATGCCGATCAAGTGCCAGAGCCTCGTCAGAAAAAGCTATCTGTCCGTCTTTTTCGATATAACCCGAAAAAGGTTTTAAAAAACCGGCCAGCAGACGCAAAAGGCTGCTTTTCCCGATACCATTGGCACCTGTTATTAAAACGGCCTCTCCCGCCTTCACGTTAAAGGACAAATGGGTAAACAGTAAGCGGTCGCCTCTCAAGCAACTCACATCATGACATGCCAGCCTTACATTTCCGAAATCGGACAGACCTTTTCTCCCCAACAAGATCCCCTCAAAGGGATGGAAAACAATATCAGAAATCTATGACTTCACATGCCCTCAATCTAAAGCACGTCAATGCCACAGAAAAACCAAGAGAGCAGAAAGATACCGTTTCAAAATATTGTCTTGTCCATCAGAACGGACAAATAGCGGGGCTATACAAAACCCCTTATGCCTATCCCATCGACCCGTAGATTTAATGCACTGATGGCAAAGCTAAACGGACAAAGAGACCGCCCAAATCTTCACTTTCCTCCAAAGTAACACCGCCACCATAAATTTCTACTACATCGCGAACAATGGCCAAACCCAATCCAGTTCCGGGTTTATCTGTATCCAAACGCGCACCGCGTTTAAACAGCTGCCCACGGAGATTTTCAGGAATACCAGCACCATCATCTTCAATCAGGATTTCAACCTGCTTACCCTGTTTTTCTACCGTAACAAAAACGCGTCCCTGACCATATTTAGCCGCATTTTCTATAAGATTTCCTAAGATCTCGTCCAGATCTTGTCTTTCTATTCTGACAACCGCGTCTTTAACTCCGGCAAGATCAATTGTTGCATGAGGATAAAGCCGAGTAACCGCGCGTTCTACTGCCAGTAAAGCAGGCCATACCTCTGCTTGGCTTTGAGCATTGCCCCGCCGTCCGATAGCCCGCGCTCGCGCCAAATGATGATCGACATGCCGCCGCATGGTCATCACTTCCCGCAAAACAACTTCTTTCAAGGTATCGCTATTAGCATTCGCCTCATTGGTCACAACCGTTAACGGCGTTTTTAAGGCATGTGCCAGATTACCGGCATGTCGTCGAGCCTCTTCGGCTTGCCGCTCGTTATGAGACAACAAAGCGTTCAATTCTTCAATCAAAGGGGCAACTTCATTTGGCATCCGGTCATGAATACGCGAGGCCTGACCATTACGGACAGCACTAATCTCGCGCCTTAATTTCCTAAGCGGCCATAATCCGATCGTCACCTGTAAAACGGTAATAACAATCAACCCCGTGCCTAAAATCAAAAAGGCTTTCACGAGGGTATGGCGTAATTTTTTGATCTGATTGTCTAAAGAGGTGCGGATTTCAGCAACTTGGAACCGCCAAAGAACAGACGAACCGGGTAAGCGAACATCTCGTTCCATCACCCGCAAAGTGCCATCAGAAAATTCGTCGCTATCATATGTCCGCACCAATTGCCCTTTAGGCATCGGATTGACTTCAAGCGAGCGATCCCAAAGCGAAGGGGACGGAAATCTTTCATATCCGCTACCGCTAACCTGAAAATAAAGCCCGCTATGGGCTTCCAAAAAACGCTGGTCACCCAAAGGCCTATTCAGTCGAACGGCGCCTTCGGGGTCAATTTCAGATGAGGCGATCATCGCAGCCAAAACATAATCAAGCTGGCTGTCAAAATTATCGGTGACGGCTTGGGTCAGCACTCGATCCAAGGTCACGCCACCGCCCGATAACAGGATAAATATCCACAAAGCCGAAATAGCAATCAACCGGCGGGTCAAAGAACCGGTAGGTCGTATTACCGGCTCCTGACTGTTATTTTCTCCGATTGGATTTCCGCTTTTTTCGATTTTTTTCCGGCGAAAGAAACGACTAAAAAAACGCTTTCGGCCACCGCTAGGGGAAGAAGCGGAAGCCATAATCAGCCGTTATTCCGATCCTCTGGGTCGTTCAAAGCATAACCCAAACCACGAATAGTCGTGATAACATCCTGCCCCAATTTCTTACGAATACGGGTTACAAAGACTTCAATCGTATTGGAATCACGATCAAAATCCTGATCGTAAATATGCTCGATCATTTCGGTGCGACTGACAACTTTGCCTTTATGATGCATCAAATAGGAAAGCAGCTTATATTCCTGCGCCGTCAATTTGACAGGCTCACCGGCCAAAGTCACTTTGCCAGAACGGGTATCAAGTCGGACATCACCTGCCGTCAATTCAGAAGACGCATTACCGGAAGCCCGTCGGATCAAAGCCCGCAAACGGGCAATCAATTCTTCGGTCTGGAAGGGCTTGGTCAGATAATCATCGGCACCGGCATCAAGACCCGCTACTTTATCAGACCAGCTATCTCGCGCAGTCAGAACCAGAACCGGCATTTCTCGGCCTTCTTTGCGCCAACGATCAAGAACGGTCAGACCATCGACTTCGGGCAAACCGAGATCAAGGACAACGGCATCATAATTTTCGCTCGAG
>NZ_JAIWON010000159.1 GCF_020216885.1 Zymomonas sp.
TAATGCCAGACGGTTCGAGGTGGTGAATACGGTGTTGGTCATGAGCCTGCGTGAAATTGAGGGGCGAGAAGCCTCCCCGAGCGCAGGCGTATTGACAGCCAGTCGGCAAAAACCACAGAAAGCGGCGGAATTTCGGGCTATGATGCAGGAAAAAAGGTCAAAGGCCGTAAGCGTCATATCATGGCTGATACATGCGGTTTCCTGATCTTTCTTCTTTCTCGTCCATGCTGCTAATATACAGGATCGGGATGCGGCTGTTGATGTCTTGTCGGCAATACGCAAACGCATCCCTTGGCTGCGCTACATCTTCGCTGATGGCGGCATGCTGGCGACAAATTGCGATCCTCGCTCGCATCTATGGGAAAATGACTGTTGAAATCATCAGGAGGTCAGATACGGCTAAAGGCTTTCAGATCCTGCCGCGCCGATGGGTCGTTGAACGGACATTTGCTTGGCTAGGACGTTGTAGGCGGCTCGCAAAAGATTGGGAAAAATCCATCGCCTCTTCAACCGCATGGATAATGATCGCCTCCATCCGAATGATTACATGACGCACGGCAAGGCATTGTTATACTTGAAAAACTTTCGGATCAGGCTTTTAGCGTTGTATCGCCTTTTTTGTGCCTCAGATAGTATTTTGGCTCCCCGATATTGAGCAATAATTTGGGAAATATCTAAGGCAAAGAATATAGATATAGGTCGGCATCCAAAGTCCGAAAATATAAAGCGGGTGGACAGCACAGCAGATCGTTTTTTAAGTAGAAAAGAGCGCTTTCCCTATCAGAAATTGCGAGTAATAGCCTGATTTTGGTGGTGATATAAGAATAATGAAACGGTCTTGATAATATAAAAAACATAGCCGGTATGATAACCAGCTATGCCTTTGTTCTTGATATGAATTAGCGCGTTATAGCCTATGCCATAGTTACTGAATGAAGCCCCAAAGGAGATCGTTATGATCGCTGTAAGGGCGGACAATATCTTGTCTATTAGACGAGAGCATCCGGCATTTCTTTCCCAGCCTCGGCATCGCTGATATCTTGAAGAATGCTATGAGCGATGTTTGATAAGGCTTCTTTCGTCAAAAAGGCCTGATGTCCCGTGAAAACAACATTCGGGAAAGCGATCAGCCTTTCGAGAATATCATCTTCGATAATATCGTCAGCATGGTTTTCGAAGAATAAAGGCCCCTCCTCTTCGTAAACATCCGCCGCATAGCCACCGAGATGTTTGGCTTTTAGTGATTTAATCACCGCCTTGGTATCAACCAAGCCGCCGCGACTGGTATTGACGAGGTAAAAGCCTTTTTTTGCCCTTGCCAGCGTTTCTTCGTTAATCATGTGATGATTTTCTGGCGTGAGCGGACAGTGAAGCGAAATGATGTCGCTGGTCTCGATCACTTCATCGAGAGACGTGAAACGGAAGCCGACCTTTTTCGCCAATTCGGGATCGGGATGCGGTTTATAAGCGATGACATTGGCACCAAAACCATGGGTCATAATATGGGCAAAGACGCTCCCAATATGACCGACACCAATAATACCGACCGTTTTGTCATGGACATCAAGGCCAATCAGGCCTTCTAAGGAGAAGTTGTTTTCTCGAACCCGTTTCAAACCGCGCGAAATTTGGCGATTGAGCGTAAGCAACATACCGACGGCATATTCGGCAACCGAATAGGGCGAATAGGCAGGCACACGCACAACTTTGATATTCAATTTTTTGGCGGTATCGAGATCAACATTGTTATAACCAGCGCAGCGAAGAGCGACCAATTTAATACCTAAATCAGCCAAGATTTCTAGCACCTCGGCATTGGCCTCGTCATTCACAAAAATACAAACGGCTTCTGCGCCTTTGGCTTTCTCGGCTGTCTCTTTGGTGAGCCGCTCATTCAGAAAAACAAGGTCATGGCCGTAATGTTCATTCTCTTTTTCAATAGAATGATGGTCATAATTTTTGGAACTGAATATTGCGACGCGCATAGACACCCTCTTGAAAAATTTTGAAAGAAAAACAATAAAAATTACCGTTTAAATGAAGCGGTATTATTTTTGTGAAATCAAAAATAGAATGTCTATAAAACGGATAATGGCTTTATTTGTTCCCCAATATAAGAAATATATTACCAGTAAGCAGCAATATAGTAATTTTTAGCGATGGGTCGTAAGGGAATAAAAGAGGATAGATAAAAGGAATGATAAATTTCAGTTTTTTGGCCTTGGAAAAAATCCTTCTGACCCGTTTTTAAAAATTAAATTTTAAAATTATAGAATTTGATTACTAAATATTCTTCTGTCTTTGGGAGGAACCTGTCCCCAGAAAGGCGGGTGCAGAATAAATCAATCTGGCGATAGGATCGCCGCCATTTTATCCGAGATAAATCCATGACTTCCCCATGATAGGGAAAAAACAGGAAAAAATATGCCTATTTTGCGCCTAATAGATGTATTTAATGAACGGAAGAATAGATAAACTGCGCATAGGGCAAACAGAAGCAGTGCTTCTCATTTTATGAAAGGCGACCTTGCCGCAGAAAAGAACATTATTTTCAGATGAAAATGCTCATTAGCTGCGTCATTATCCTTATAAATTTTAGGAAAATTTAGGATAAAATAGCAATTTCGGGATGGGATACCCGATTTATGGCATTTGTAGCGGGTCAAAAATGAAGATCGAGAGCAGATACATTTTCGGCCAGAGTTTTCTCTGGCCGAAAAAGCAGTTAACAAACCAAAAGGCTTTAAAAGCCCAAGGCTATTAACGTTCGTTAAGGAAATAACGATCTTTCGGGGTCAGATCATCATTCAGTTCGTAGACCAACGGCTGACCGGTGGGCAATTCGAACTTGACGATTTCTTCGTCTGACAATTTCGACAGATGCTTAACGAGAGCGCGCAGTGAGTTACCATGCGCACCGATCAAGACGCGCTTGCCAGCCTTCAGTTCAGGGGCAATGCGTTCTTCCCAATAAGGCAACACGCGAGCAACGGTGTCTTTCAGGCTTTCCGTTTCAGGAATCTTGACACCAGCATAACGACGATCGCCAGAAAGGTCGAACTTGTCACCTTTTTCCATCGGGGGCGGCGGAACGTCATAAGAACGGCGCCAAATGTGAACCTGTTCTTCACCATGTTTGGCAGCGGTTTCAGCCTTGTTCAGACCAGTCAGGCCACCATAGTGACGTTCATTCAAACGCCAATCTTTTTCGGTCGGAACCCAAAGGGTTTTACCGGCTTCAAGAATAAGATTGGTGGTTTTGATGGCGCGGGTCAGAACGCTGGTGAAAGCGATATCGAATTCAAAACCCTTTTCAGCCAGAGCTTTACCGCCGGCCGTTGCTTCCTGAACACCCTGTTCAGTCAGGTTAACGTCCCACCAACCGGTGAAACGGTTTTCAAGGTTCCATTCGGACTGTCCGTGACGGGACAAAACGAGCGTGGGCATATTCCACTCCTTTTCAATATCTCTTCGTTATGTGTTGTTCCGGTAAACGCTTGCAGTTTCCGAATCAACAAAAGAAGCCATGTATAATTAACGCTGACAATCTGTGCGGTCAGCAAAAATGGCCGCCAATCTTTCAGGAAAATTATTCGCCGTCAGATTATGCAGGCCTATGGCTTTTGGCAATAGCGGTTATAGCCTTTATGAAAAGCTCTATCAGACGCAAAATTACGATTGCGCCTGATAGTTTTATTACGCGAGATCTTTGCCGGAGATCGGGAGCTGATCAATCATTTCAGCTAGAATAGCGAGACAATCGCGGCCTAATTGTTTTGACCTTGCCGGTGACCAGCCTTTTTTCAAATCAGGCATATCGTCATGATCTTTGAAGGGCATTTCAAGCGTCATCGAAACCGCCTTGTAACGATAGGCCAATTGGTTCGTTGCCAAGGCTAGATTGGCCTCGCCCGGTTCGTCATTTTCATAACCGTAATTGCGTTGAAAATCGGGCGTGTATTTGGCCAATTTATTCCGGTAGCGGCGGAATAATTTATCCTGCGCCTTGTCAAGATCGGGGATACCTTCAAATCCGGCAAGAAAAACATGCGGAATAGCTTCATCACCATGAACATCCATGACGAAATCAACGCCAGTTTTATCCATATGATTGCGAACGGCCAGCACTTCGGGGCTGCGTTTCGCCGTGGGTTCTGCCCATTCACGATTGAGATTGGCACCACAAGCATTCGTCCGCAAATGACCACGGCAAGAACCGTCCGGATTCATATTGGGAACAATATGAAAGCGGGCTTTTTGGCGAAGCAGGCGAGCAACCGAGTCATTTTCATCGGTTAATCTTTCCAAAGCACCTTCCATCCACCATTCGGCCATGCTTTCACCCGGATGTTGCCGTGCGATCAACCAGATAGAGCGCTGCCCTTCCCCCATCGTCAGGCAATCCATGCTTTGGCCATCAAGGCTTTTACCCAACATTTCGTAACCAACCCCTGATTTGCCAGCCATACGGGCAATCAGATCATGGTGTCGTTCCATTGAATAAGGGGCGAAATAAGCAAAATAAGCGATATTACTACGCGGCGTATAACGGATGGTCAGCATCCCGTCGCGATAATCCGTTTCCGTCATTTGCCAGTCTTGGCGGTCTTCGGAAACGCGTGCCTGATAATCAGGCCAGCCAGCTGGATAGGCGGAATCGCTGGCATTGGTGATAACCAGTTCCAAGGCCTGATCTTTGGCACCGGTTACCTTGAAATAAAACCATTGGAAGAAATCTGACTGGTTATCTTTGATAATTTCCAGATAAATCCGGTTTCCGTCTTGTTCAACAACATGGATATTTCCGCCGTCAAAAGCGGCATTGATTTGAAGGGTCATTTTACTTTTTCCGTTTCACCTGATTCACCTGGAAACTGGCCGAACATCGCTGTGGCTAATCTGTCCACTGCGATATCAGGCGTGCTTTCGGCTTTGTTACTTTTGCCTTCTGTTCGGGCGCGGCCTTCCCAGATAGCTTGATGTGTATCCCTGCGGCTGAGTTGTGCCGTTAGAATGGTTTCGACCTTGTTGCTGGTATGATAGCCGTTACCGACAGGGACAGAAATACCGGCACTGATACCGCCGCCTCCACCGCCGAAGCCACGGCCACCCCCGCCGCCGCCTCCGATGCTGATACCGCTTCCGCCGCCGCCCCAGCCGACACCGCCTCCTCCAAAGCCGCCTCCGCCACCATAACCACCGCCAAGGCTGATGCCGCCATGAGGGCGATTGTCACGCGGGGGCGTTTGGCCATTATCCCTGTAATGGGTTCCCCGCATGACATCATACATCATCGTATATTCGGCCTGTTGCGGGTTGTCCGTGACTTGGAAACCAATTCTTGTCAGATTGCGGGCGATACTGGCCGTGTAGCGCTGATATTCCAGCGTATTCCGTAAAGTCGGGTCATGAGGCATGATGTTGACGATGCCAGTTGTAGCCATATCGTTTTTGTGAAAGCGAGTGACTTCTATCGGCTGGCTCGCCTGTAACGGAAGCGTCGACGCCAAGAAAAATATCCCTAAAAAAGGATAGATGCCTTTGAGCCGGAGCCGTTTTTTTGCCTTGCGACCGTCTTTATGGGTCACGTCTTGCGGTGTTGGGGGCTGTGATATCGTGATGAGATGCCTCAAGATAGTCTCCGTCAAGCCATCCGGTTATGAAGGGTGGTTGCTGTGGCTATGATCTTTAACGGATATCATAATATTTCAAAAAAGAATTATAGCCTTTTTTGTGATCGTGAAAAAAGTAACGAAAAAAGCCTGTATTTCAGTGGTCTTTGGTCGTTTTGATGAAGATATATCGGATTTTTCTTTCAAGGATATTGCCGATATATCAGAATTTTCCTTGACTTATAATAATTCAGCGCATAGGCAGAGGCCTCATTTTCTTTCCCAATTTTTAAGATGAAGGCAGGTAGTCCGGCCATGAAAATCCGCAACTCGCTCAAATCCTTAAAGGGGCGCCATCGCGACAATCGGGTGATTCGCCGGCGTGGCCGCACTTATATCATCAATAAAACGGTTCGCCGCTTTAAAGCCCGTCAGGGTTAATAAGGGTATCCGGTTTTAACCGGATCCTTTCCTGATAGAATAAAAAAGGCCTAATGGGTTTCCATTGGCCTTTTTTAGTGTCTGCGTTAGATCTATTTCAGCTCTGCGATAGATGGGTGATACCCCTTGTCTTATGAAAGGGTTTTGCCAGATATAATTCAAATATCTGGCATCTGGCATCTGGCATCTGGCATCTGGCATCTGGCATCTGGCATCTGGCATCTGGCATCTGGCAT
>NZ_JAIWON010000160.1 GCF_020216885.1 Zymomonas sp.
GGTATATCCTGTTTTTCGGGCATCAGAAGGCTTGCCCCAAGGAGACAAACACACCGATACGATTTTCACCCGCATGACGATGGAGTGGGGTGCCAAGATCAACGCGCATAGGGCCAAAGCTGGTATAGTAACGCAATCCCAAACCTGTCCCCAAACGTAGACCGCTCATGCGTGGTAGGGTGGATGTGTAAAGATTACCGGCATCAAGGAAAGGCACCAATCCCAAATCCCCAAAGCGGAAACGGGTTTCAATAGAAAATTCGGCAAGGCTTGAGCCACCCAGCGGTTTTCTGTTGGCATTCAGATTACCAATGGCCTGATAACTGAAACCCCGAACGGAACCGCCGCCGCCAACGTAATAACGACGGGAAGGCGCAAGGTCACTGCTGTCACTGCCTATAATAGATCCCATTCGGACGCGTCCGGCTAGCACAATATTATGACCAAGCGGTTGGTAGCCGCTCGCATCTATTTGGGTTCGGATATAAGGCACTGTCTTATGTAGAAATGAAATTTCCGGTGACGCATGGGCGCTTAATCGAAAGCCTTTTGTCGGGTTCAGCAGATTATCACTGCTATCATACCCCAATTGACTAGGCAGGGCGGCTATCAAATATTGGTGATGTCCAGCGCCATAGGTGTAGTAGCCATTATCGCGTTCGTCTGAACCGATAAATTGGCCGCCAATCGACCAGACCCATTTTTTCTGCCAAATAATATTAGTCTCGCGTTCAAAACTCGCCGATAAAGTAGCCGTGCGCGCATCATAAGCGCGCCTTTTGGTATGAAGAACCGAGAGGCTGGATGATAATATATGGTCTCTTGCGCCTTTATTACCTTGTCTTAAAGATGCGCCGACACCTTGGTCACGTGTTCCAAGAATACCGGAGAAGGTGACAGCACCTTCCGGCTTTATCATATTACGATGAGTCCAACTGACATCCGAACGAACACCTTCACCATTTCCATAGCCAACCGTTCCAGCGATAGTGTGGAGTGGTGCTTTTTCAGTCGTAATCGCGATATTGGTAACATTCGGATGATCGGGATCTGGCATGGGTTTTAATTGGATAGTGGAAACCAGACTGGTTTGAATAACGGCGCGACGCAAATCATCAAGTAACACCGAATCATAAGGGGTGCCGGGATGGAAGCGCGCAATCTCATTGAGGTGATGTGTATCAAGCGGTTGGCTGTTTTTATTAAGGATGATTTCGCCAAATTTTTGGGGCTTGCCTGTCTCGACATTCATCACCAGACTGCCTGTAAAATTGCTGTGATCTATGACAATGTCCGGCTGGGTTATCTGGGCAAAGGGGAAGCCAAGATGACCGAGTTGTTTTTCCAAATCTTGATCGGCCGAAATAATGGCGGATTGATCCACTGGATCATCTTTATGAATCGGGTAAATTTTTTGTAAGCCTAGTTGTGGCGTATCTTCTTTATCCAAGCCGTTAACCTTGACATCCGTAAAGCGATAAAGCTGACCGGGGTTCACTTTAAATTCGATAACGACTTTATGCTTTTCGATGATCGGGGTTAAGCGCGATTCAACCAAAGCGTCATAATACCCGCCGGACTGCAATAAGGCGGTCAGGTTTTCGCTGTCATCTCTGATGCGTCTTCTTATTTGGGCAATGTTGGCGCGCTTGCGGCGCGTCATGTAAAGTGTTGAAAGACTATTAAAACTGCTTTGCCATGTATGCTCACGCGGCGGCAAACCTGTGATTTTGACCGTGTAATGATAACCAAGATTATTTTCTGAAACAGAAGATATTTTATTCTTGGAAGATTTTGGTTGGTTATCAGCCTTGCTATTCGCTGACGGTGATAAATCACTTTCTGTATTGGAATCTGTTTTTTGGAGATCTGGCCAGTCTACCCCAAGATCAGACCAATTATCCAAAGGTGCCATTGAAAAACCTTTGCTGTTGTCGGTCATGATATTTTTTTGGGGCGGCGGCTTTGCCTTGACCGCTTCGATATAAGTCAAAAAAAGCGTTGCTGCGATCACCCATGATGCAACATGTTTTTGTCTTTTCTTCTTTAAAAAGCCAGCCTCTTTAATGGGAAAAGGCCTAAAGAAACAGGTCATCAATCCGGCTTGACCACGGCATCTGGCATCATATCATCGGAAAAACTGGCGAGAGTAGGAATAAGTTCCTGATAATTGCTAATAACACGGTCAGCACCCAAAGCCGTAGCCGGAACATCAGAATAACCAAAGCTTACCAGAATAACGGGTAAATCGGCATTGTGGCCTGTTTTGACATCCGTAATAGAGTCGCCAATAAAGGCCGTTCGGCCACCGCCCATTCTATGGATGGCTTCGAGTAAAGGCTTGGGATCGGGTTTTCTGACTGAAAAACTGTCACCGCCAATAATATCTGAAAAATAGTGATCCCAGCCCAGCTGGTGGATAATCGGCCGCGCCAGACATTCTGGTTTGTTGGTATAGACAATCAATTCCAAACCGAGGTCTTGAAGTGCTTTTAATATCTCTTCGACGCCTTCATAGGGACGCGTATGCACCAAAACGTGCTTTTTGTAATAAGCTAGCATCAAAGGGAATCCTTTGACCATCAATTCCTGATTGATGCCGCCTGTCACCTCCAAAGCCTGTTCCATTAGTCGTCGGATACCTTTTCCCATCATTTTTTCGACCTGTTCCTGTGTCGGAACGGGGCGTCCCATTTGTTTTAAAGCATAATCAAGGGCTGCATGAAGGTCAGGTGAACTGTCGATAAGCGTGCCATCGAGATCAAAGCCGATAAAGTCAAATGGAATACGGGACATAATGGGTAAAAACTCCCTGCTATAGAATAAAGGCTATTTATCCCCGTGGGGCACGGTCATAAGAGACAGAACAACAGCAATAATTACGATGTCGTGGAAATATATCGGCTTATAGAGATATTTGCCTGTAAAATTAAGTCTGTTCCTGTTCTAGAAATAGGCACAACTTCATGGCAAAAGCCGAATATAGGAGAGTTTTTGTTATGACTGCTCATAAGCCTTTTTCTGCTGTTATTCTAGCCGCGGGTAAGGGAACGCGGATGCGTTCGGATACCCATAAAATCTTACATGCCCTTGCTGGCAGACCTCTTTTAGGATGGGTTCTGGACAGCCTTGCTCCATTATCGCCTGATCATACCGTGGTTGTGACAGGTTCCGGCCGCGAGCAAGTCGAAAATTATCTAAAACAGGTTAATTTGCCCGTTACCTCGGTTACCCAAGAAGAGCAATTGGGTACGGCGCATGCTGTGGCACAGGCTAAATCGGCTTTGAAGGATTTTAAAGGGGATATTGTCGTTCTTTATGGCGATGTTCCTTTAGTGCAACCCAAAACGATAAAAGCCTTGCTGGCGCGATTGCATCATGAAGACAAGCCGACGGTTGCTGTTTTAGCCTTCAGACCCGATGATCCGCGTCAATATGGGCGTATTATCACTGATAAGACCGCCCATATTCAAAAAATGGTCGAATATAAGGATGCCAGCGAAGAAGAGCGCGCAATCACCCTGTGTAATAGCGGCCTATTAGCTATCAGGGCGAGTGATCTTTGGCCGTTATTATCACGGGTTCAGAATAATAACGCATCAGGCGAATATTATCTGCCTGATATTGTTATGCTGACTTTGTCCGAAGGACGTCAAGCCGTGACTGTTGATGCGGAAACTTGGGAAGTTTCTGGCGTTAATAATCGAGCAGAGCTCGCTAACCTTGAAAGCCTGTGGCAAAATCGAAAGCGGCAGGATGTCATGAAAGACGGGGCTAGTCTGATTGCACCTGAAACCGTGTGGTTCAGCTATGACACTGAAATCGGGCGAGATGTCATTATTGAACCGCAAGTCTTTTTTGGACGTGATGTTAAAGTTGCCAATGGTGTAACCATTCATAGCTTTAGCCATATTGAAGGGGCTGACATTAAAGAAAATGTCGAAATAGGCCCCTTTGCACGGTTGAGACCCGGTGCCGAAATCGCTGAAAAAGCTAAAATCGGTAATTTCGTGGAGATTAAGAAGTCCAAAGTCGAGAAAGGTGCCAAGGTTAATCACCTGACCTATATCGGTGATGCGACCATTGGCGCAGGTTCCAATATCGGCGGCGGCACTATCACCTGTAATTATGACGGCTTTAACAAAAGCCGCACTGAAATTGGCGAGAAAGCCTTTATCGGTTCCAATAGTGCATTGGTTGCGCCGGTGCGTATCGGGGCAGGGGCTATTATTGCCGCGGGGTCAACCATTACGCATAATGTGCCAGATGACAGCTTGGCGATTGCCCGATCCGAACAAGAAAATAAGGCCTTATGGGCAAAAAAATTTCGACAGAGAAAAAAGAAAAAATAAAGAAAAGCCGGTTTCTACCGGCTTTTTTTATAGCCGCATCCTTTATCAAAAGACAAAGAGTCAGGGATATATCCCGTCCAATAAATGGCGATTATCTTTTAAGAAGATGGCTTAAAATAAAAATATTCCGGCTGCCATAGGCAACCGGAATATCAAAATGCCCTATCGTTGAGAAGATAAATCAGCCTTCGGGATTATGGCCAAGAACATTATCGAGCCAGTTTTTATCTAATGCTGGGTCGGTATGTCCTGTTGATTTTTCTTTACCAGAATCCGGCTTTGTCGCGGATTTTTCATTTCCCTTGGCATGGTTGTCATCCGCATCCCCTGCATGTTTTTCTGTCACCGCGGGTGGTAGAGTAGGCGCGGGGGTATCTGCTGGAAGACCGGATGCTGGATGAATAGCCGCGGCATCACCGAAATAGGTTTCGTCATCCGGTTCAAGCTGTGAATCTGGCAAAGTTACCTGTGTGTCAAAAGGAACAACGGGTCGATCAGCCACAGCGACACGCATATATTTCGAGAACGCCATGGCCGGAGCGTGGCCGCCGGATAATCCGGGTACAGGTTTAGAATCATCGCGCCCCATCCAGACGCCTGTTGTCAGACCACTAGAGAAACCAATGAACCAGCCATCATGACTAGATGAAGTCGTTCCGGTTTTACCGGCAACAGGGCGACCTATCTGGGCAGCGCGTGCGGTTCCGGTGGCAACCGCCGTTTGCAACAAATCAGTCATTTCCGCTGCCACCCAAGGCGCTAATAAGACCTGATCGCTGTTATCAGGATGCTGATATAACAATTTGCCGTAGCTGGATGTGATGCGGCTAATACCATAGGGCGTAACCGCAATGCCTTTTCTGGCAACAACAGCAAAAGCGCGGGTCATATCAATCAAACGGACATCAGAAGTTCCAAGCACCATTGAAGGCACAACATCAATCGGCGTTGTGATGCCTAATCTTTTCGCCATGGTGGCGACAGTATTAAAGCCGACTTGACTACCGAGTTTGGCGGCAATTGTATTCAAAGAAAAGGCAAAGGCCGTTCTGATGCTGATATCGCCTGAAAAATGACGGGAAGCGTTTCTTGGACTCCATCCGTTGATGGTAACCGGTTCATCAACAATACGATCATCAGGGCGAACCCCACTTTCTAAAGCCGCAAGATAAACAAAAAGTTTGAAAGATGAACCCGGCTGACGGGTGGCCTGTGTTGCCCGATTATAGATAGAAGAAACATAATCGCGGCCACCAACCATGGCTCGAACTGCACCATCGCTATCAAGTGTAACCAAGGCACCTTGCGCCCCTTTCGGGGTGGATTCTTGAATTGTTGTGTCTGCGGCTCTTTGCATTCCGAGATCAAGCGTTGTCCAGACATCAATCGGTTCTGTGCTGGGTTCGATCAGAGAATCTAACTGTGCCAAAGCCCAATCTGTAAAGTAGCGCACACCATTTTGATGCGGTTCAGCTGATAAAGCAACATTTTGCGGATCGGCATTGATCTGTTCGGTTGGGTTAATCAGATGCTGTTCTGCCATCAATCCCAAAACAACGCGTCCACGGCTAACCGCGGCTTCTGGATCGGCGGTTGGCGAATAATTGGAAGGTGCCTTGACCAAACCTGCGATAATAGCAGCTTCGGGAAGTGAAAGCTGGGTTGCGGGATGCCCGTAAAATTTACGGGAAGCCGCATCAATCCCGTAAGCACCACCGCCGAAATAGACCCGATTGAGATAAAGCTCTAAAATTTGGTTTTTGGTGAATTTTTGCTCAATCGCTAATGCCAGCAAGGCTTCCCGTGCTTTACGGGCAAAGCTGTAATTATTGGTCAGAAAGACATTGCGGGCTAATTGCTGGGTGATGGTTGATGCCCCTTGCCAGCGTTTGCCTTGTCCATGGTGAATAATTG
>NZ_JAIWON010000021.1 GCF_020216885.1 Zymomonas sp.
AAGAAACCGGCGGCATCTTGCTTTCGAAAGAGAAAGAACGATCGGCATAAACGGTGATGATCGTCGGTAACGGGGTGCCCGGTTCCATGCCCTGCGATTTGGCATTAAATGCCTTGCAGAATTCCATGATGTTGACACCGCGCTGACCCAAAGCCGGGCCGATTGGCGGACTTGGATTAGCTTTACCTGCCGGCACTTGCAGCTTGATATAGCCGGTAATTTTTTTTGCCATTTTATCACCCTTTTCAGGTTAAGCGGTTGACGATGACCCCCATGGCCACCTCCCGCAACAGGTCTTTATAAAAAAACCTGAATTACTTATTCGGCGCGTTCGACCTGCTCGAATTCTAATTCAACAGGGGTTGCACGACCAAAAATAGAAACGGAAACTTTAACTCTGGCACGATCAAAGTCGAGATCTTCAACAACACCATTAAAGCTGGCGAAGGGACCTTCCAAAACTTTAACCTGATCGCCGATTTCAAAATCGACTTTAATTTGTGCTTTTTTACCCGCAACTTCGGCTTCAGCCTTGCGGTTTAAGATATGCTCGGCTTCGGCATCGCTAATCGGTTGTGGTTTTCCAGAAAAGCCAAGAAAGCCTGTAACTTTCGGGGTGTTTTTAACCAAGTGATAAACGTCTTCGTTCATATTCAGCTTGGCAAGAACATATCCCGGAAAGCATTTGCGCTCGACAGCTACTTTTTTACCACGCCGGACTTCAACAGCCTGCTCGGTTGGAACTTCAATAGCTTCCACCAACGGCTGGAGCCCAAGACGTTCAGCTTCGGCAGCAACAGCTTCTTTTACTTTATTTTCAAAACCGGAATAAGCGTGAATAATATACCAGCGAGACATGAAACCAAAAATCCTTTAAGCCAGAAGCGACAAGAGAAGTCGAACAACATGGCTGAAAGCTGCGTCGACAGCAAAGAAAAAGACACCAAGCAAAATAGCCATGATAGCTACCATGACAGCGGTCATGACCGTTTCACGTCTGCTTGGCCATACTACTTTAGCAGTTTCGGCCCGAACCTGCCGAAAGAATTCGGCCGGTGTTATTTTGGCCATCTATGCCTCCAGGCTGAAAATCCGTTTATTTGACGCAGTTGGCTAGATTTCAAATCAGCCTTGCCTAAATTTTGTCGCGTTACCTAGACTACCGAAAAATGGCAGGAGCGGAGGGACTCGAACCCACGGCCCTCGGTTTTGGAGACCGATGCTCTACCAACTGAGCTACACTCCTAGGGTAACGGAGGTCGCGTAATAACCGGACAAAATAATAAAAGCAAGAGTCTATTCAAAAAATCCCTGCCAAATTATTATCTAAAGCCGCTTCAAAAGAACCAAACCTCTTTTTGGGCTCTTTAAAAGCAAACTCCAAATCATATTCTGCCGATCAGAAACGATCTGACGCTTGATAGCAAGCTTTTTCCAACTTTGTAGAAAAGCTTTTTTATCTCAAAAGGCATAAAAAAGCCGATGCAACAAGGCACCGGCTTTTTTGTTATCATAAGGCTTTAAAAAGACTTACCAAATCCGAACACGATCCTTTGGGGTCAAATAAAGTTTAGTACCGTCTTTGACATTAAAGCTGTTATACCAAGGATCCAGATTGCGGACGGTAGCCACACGATATTGTGAAGGTGAATGCGGGTCAGTCAACAACTGGCGACGTTCAGCCTCATCGCGCTGTTTAACCCGCCAAACCTGCGCCCATCCAAGATAGAAACGCTGATCGCCTGATAAGCCGTCCAAAATAGGCGCGACCTGATTACCAAGGCTAGCGTGGTAGGCATCATAAGACAAGGTCAGGCCGGCCAAATCGGCAATATTCTCACCCAATGTCAAACGACCCTGAACATGGAAACCGGGAATGGGTTCATATTGGTCATATTGCTTAACCAGTTTGTCGGTCAAAGCATTAAAGTTTTCGACATCAGACGGTAGCCACCATTGTGCCAAAGCCCCTTTCTCGTCATATTTTGCGCCCTGATCATCAAAATGATGGCTCAATTCATGGCCGATAACGGAACCAATACCACCATAGTTAACGGCAGCATCCGCATGCGGATCAAAGAAAGGTGGCTGCAAAATAGCGGCGGGGAAGACGATTTCATTCATCGTCGGATTGGCATAGGCATTGACCGTCATCGGGGTCATTTCCCATGCACCGCGATCAACAGGCTTGCCCAATTTATTCAGACTAAACTGATATTCGAACATATTTGACCGTCTGACGTTGCCAGCCAAATCATCACGAATAATCGTCAAACCCGTATAGTCGCGCCATTTATCAGGATAGCCGATTTTCGGGGTAAAAGAAGCCATTTTCAAATGGGCTCTTTTCTTCGATTCCGGTGACATCCACGTCAAATTATCAATCCGGCGATTCATCGCCGCCATGATATTTTTGACTAGCTGGTCAGCCGCAGCCTTGGTTTCTGGTGGGAAATAACGGGCAACATAGGTTTTACCGATATCTTCACCCAAAGCCGTATCGACCAAACCGACGGCCTTTTTCCAGCGCGGCAATTCTTTCGGCTGGCCTGTCAAAGCCTGACCATGAAAAGCAAAATGGGCATCAGAGAAAGGCTGCGAAAGATAAGGCGCCATCTGGTCAAG
The DNA here is from genome assembly GCF_020216885.1 of Zymomonas sp. GTDB lineage: Bacteria > Pseudomonadota > Alphaproteobacteria > Sphingomonadales > Sphingomonadaceae > Zymomonas. Next base: position 2,626 of record NZ_JAIWON010000021.1, read on the forward strand.
AAGATGAACCAGCAGATAATCTTTCAACGTCTGAATAGGCGTTTTCGAGATATTCAGAGCCATACCCGCAAAAGCGCTAGGTTCACCGACCAAAAATTCAGACTGGTTATTGATCTGAGCAGAGGTCAGAAAAGCATTCCAGTCGAAATTCGGCGCTTTCTTTTCAAAATCGGCACGCTGCCATTTGTTATAGGTGCGGTCAATATTGCGAAGGTCTGCCCTTGCCCACTGAACAGTCGCCAAATTACTCTCGAAAGCCATCAAATTAGCGGCACGCTGTTCCGCATAAGCCTCACCTGACAGCTGTAACAGCTTGGTCAGATAAGCAACATAAGCCTGACGGATGCTTTCAAGTTTAGAGTCTTTATTCAAATAATAGTCACGGTCAGGCAGCCCCAGACCGGATTGCTGGAAATTGATAATATAGCGATCCGGCTGACGATCATCCTGCGCAACCACAAAAGCAAAAGGTGCATCGCCGCCAATCGGCAACATAGCACCTAACTGGCGCGCAAAATCATGCTGATTTTTGACCGCTTTAATGGCATTAATCGTCGGTTTTAAAGGGCTAAGGCCTTTTTGATTGATCGTTTTTTGATCCATATAGCTGGCATAGAGATCACCACTTCTATTGCCGGGCGTTTTAACCGCTTCGTCTAAAATGTCTTTCATCCGCTGAAGCGAAAGATCAGCCAACTGGGTGAACATGCCATAACGGGCGCGGTCATCAGGAATAGGGGTTTTCTGATCCCATCCACCATTTGCAAAATCATAGAAGCTGTCACCCGGATTGACCGAGCGATTCATACCGCTTTCATCAAAACCGAACAGGCCAATGGCCGGTTTATTGGGTAAAAGCGTCTCACCAGCTGCTAAAGCCGGAACAGCGACCGATGCCATAGCAGCCATTGCCACAAATGCCCGTCCGATAGAAAAACGAGGATGTTTCACAAAAAACCTTCCTTAAGAAAACCAGACTATTGTCTTTGTCTTTTTTTCAAAAAACGGAGCCTATCACACTTTAGACGCAAGGATAAAATAAAAAGAAGCAATTTATTTCCCGCAAAAATCTGTAAAATTACCAAAAGATAATCACTTACACATAAGGGACAGCTTCTTTTTTTGTTAAGAGCGATAGAATATTATCACCCCTTATCCCGTAACAACCTTGCCTGATCGCGTTTCCAATCCCGTTCTTTGATCGTAGCCCGTTTATCATGGGTCTTTTTACCGCGTGCTATCGCCAACTCCAGCTTGGCTTTCCCCTTGTTGTTAAAATACAAACTGACCGGAATAACGGTCATCCCTTCACGAGAAACGGCTGTCTGCATCTTACGGATTTCCCGCTCATGAAGCAGCAATTTTCTGGGTCGTTTTGGTTCATGATTAAACCGATTACCATGACTGAATTCAGGGATATTGGCATTGATAAGGGTTACTTCGCCATTTTTAACCTCGGCATAGCTTTCAGCAATCGACCCCTGCCCGAAACGCAAAGATTTCACTTCGGTTCCGGTCAAGGCAAGACCAGCCTCGTAAAAATCTTCAAAAGCATATTCAAAACGGGCGCGCCGGTTCTCGGCGAGTATCTTCGTTTTTTTAAACTGAGGTGGACGAAAAGCAGCCATCTTTTAAATCAACCTTGCATGGGAAAGCGCCGCATCAACCAAAGCCTTGCTATGATCGCTTGGCTGAACCAAAGGCAGACGCAATTCAGGCGAGAAATCTGGATACAGGCGGGACAAAGCATATTTGACCGGAGCCGGAGAGGAATCACTGAACAAGGCCGAATGCAAAGGATAAAGACGATCCTGCAAAGCCAAAGCATCCTGATAGCGATTTTCAGCACAAGCCTTCTGGAAATCGGCCGAAAGTTTCGGCGCAACATTGGCCGTTACCGAAATACAACCAACACCACCCATGGCATTAAAGGCCAAAGCCATATCATCATTACCCGACAACTGGCAGAAATCAGAACCACAAGCCAATCTTTGCGCAGAAACCCGCGCAATATGCCCGCTAGCATCTTTCATACCCACAATAGCAGGTAAACGCGACAGACGCGCCAAAGTTTCAACCGAAATATCGCTGCTGGTTCGACCGGGAACATTATAAATCAGGATAGGAATCGGGCTATTTTCAGCCAGATAGCTATAATGGGCAAAAAGCCCTTCCTGACTGGGTTTGTTATAATAAGGTAATACCACCAGACCCGCTGCGGCTCCGGCTTTGGCCGCATGGCGCAAATGGGCAAGCGATACCTTAGTATCATTCGACCCACATCCGGCTATTACTGGCACTCGACCTTTGGTCTGATCAATACAAACCGCCATAACATAGTTATGTTCTTCGATGGTCATCGTGGCACTTTCACCCGTGGTGCCACAGGGAACAAGCGCTGATGATCCGCCTTCGATCATCCGGTCAACATGCGCTCTGAAAACCACTTCATCAAATTTTCCGTTGCGAAACGGTGTCACAAGAGCAGGAATTGAGCCCGTGAACATTATCATCTCCTTCCCTTTGGTATGAAGCTGTCTCATATAGTAAAGACCATGGCCCATAACCAAAATTTACTATCGTCTGATAAAGACGTTAAGCCACGGCTGTCCAGACAGCCCAAGCAACGCAGACAGTTTCTTAAGCTGTGTGCGTCCATCATACCGGCTAGCCTGTTCCTTTCCGGGCAGAGTTACGGGCAACGCAATAGCATTGCCATCGTCAATCAGCCAGCAGAGACAGACAGTAAAATTGCAAAATGGCAACTATTACGTTCTGGCACGTCATTATCTTTTCAGGATTATGCCTCTTTTCTGATAGAAAATCCTCACTGGCCTGCTGAAAATATTCTAAGAAAGGCCGCTGAAAAGCATTTAACCGATGCTTTGACGGCTATAGGGGAAAAACCGCAACAAGCCTTGCGTTTTTTTCAACTCTATCCTCCGGTCTCTAATAATGGCCGCGCGGCTTATGCGTTAATTCTGGATCAATATAATCAGCCAGCCGAAGCCATCGCACAAGCCAAGGCCGCATGGACAGAAGGGTATCTGTCTCCAGATATCGAAAATAAACTTTTTGCCCGTTTTAATAACAGCTTCACAGCACAAGAGCAGGCACTCCGTGAAGATCGCTTGTTATTTGGGCATAATATCGAAGCCGCCCGTTTACAGCTTAATCGGGTCAGCGAAGATCAAAAGCCCATTTTTGAAGCGCGTATTGCGCTACAGACAGGCGCTCCCGAAGCCGAAGCCCTTGTCTCGGCATTGGGGGCTGATGCCGATAATAATCCGGGTTTTCTGGCAGATCATGCCCAGTATTTACGCAGCAAAGCCCGCCCCTTTGATGCCCGATCCTTGCTGGCTCTGCCACGACAATGGAAACAAGCGCCAAGCGATGCCGGAGAATGGCTCAATCTACTCCTTACCTTTGCCAAAGCGACCGCTAATGACAAACAATATGCCCAGACTTTAGCCATTGTTCGGCAGGTTTACAGCCTCTATCCTGATAGCCGAAAAGTAAAGGAACAATCCTTCACGATCAGGGATCGCTATACCGATCTTCTTTTCTTGGGTGGCCGGACAGCTTTAAAATACCTCAACCAGCCCAAAGACGCGCTCGCCTTTTTCAGCAATTACGCCGCGGCTTCCAAAAGCCCCCAAAGCCGCAGCCGAGGCTATTATTGGGCAGGTCGTTCAGCTTTAGCCATGCGGGATGATGCCCTTGCCCGCCGCTATTTCGCAGCAGCAGGCCAATCCCCTGACCAGTTCTATGGCCAGCTTTCTCTTGAATTATTGGGACAGAGCGTGCCAATCCCGCCTTATGGGGCTGCGCTGCCCGATTCTTCGCAGCAAAATATCTTCTACAGCAGCTCTCTGGTGCAAGCGACCATCCGTTTGGGACAGCAACAAAATTGGCGCGATCAAAGCCTGTTCTTGCGCGCCCTTGCCAACAGCCTGACCCGCCCAGAAGAATACGCGCTGGCCATTGATCTTAGCCAACGCATCGGTAGACAAGATCTAGCCGTCATGGCCTGTCGTTCTATGCGGAATAGCGACCTGATCGCCTATAATCGTAGCGGTTATCCAAGCTATTCCCTTCCCAATGAAAGCGAACCGAGCTGGGTAATGGTGCATGCGCTTTCCCGTCAGGAAAGCCAATTCGACCGCCATGCGAAAAGCAGCGTTGGCGCGCTTGGCTTGATGCAGCTCATGCCGAAAACGGCCAAAGATCAATCCCAGAAATTAGGCTTAGCCTATGACCCTGCGCGTCTGGTAAATGATCCAGCCTTCAACCTGACCTTAGGTGCCAGCTTTTACGAAAGAATGCGCAGCTATTATCAAGGCAGCCATCTTTTGGCGGTTGCCGCCTATAATTCAGGGCCCGGCAATGTGAATCGCTATCTTTCAAGCTATGGCGACCCTCGCATGCCTCATGCAGATGTCATCGACTGGATCGAAGATTTTCCCTTGGATGAAACCCGTAACTATATTCAGCGCGTCTTAGAAAATGCCGTTGTCTATAGCCGGATTGATCCCGACACCAATCGCAGCCGCGTTGGAGGTCAGGCCTTATCTGATTATCTCGGTGGGATGGATCATATCGGGACGACGCTTTCACGCTAGTACACCCAAAAAAGCCTGCTACATCAATAAATAGCAGGCTTTTTTCACCGCCTTCAATCAAACAAGACAGATGTCCCGTGACAACAAAAAACCCTAATTACATCACACCACAAGGCTTACAAAAGCTAAAGGAACGCTACCATCATCTGATGAATAGCGAACGCCCCAAAATTGTTGAAATTGTCAGTTGGGCAGCCGGTAATGGAGATCGCTCAGAAAATGGCGACTACATCTATGGTCGAAAAAAGATGCGCGAGATTGACCGCGAATTATCATGGTTGTCGCGCCGATTAAAAGCTGCCCGCGTTGTTGATCCCTCTGCGGTAGAAGATCGATCAAAAGTCTGGTTTGGAGCCACCGTCACCATTGCTGACGAAGACGACAATCAACGCCAAATATCACTGGTGGGTGAAGACGAGGCCGATGCAGGTCAAGGACGAATAAGCTGGAAATCACCCTTGGCACGGGCTTTACGCGGTGCAACCTTAGGCGATCTTAGAATTGTCCGCCTACCGGCAGGTGAAAAGGAATGGGAAGTTATAGAAATTGGCTATCCTACGCCCATTTCAAAATAATATAAAAAGAGGGCTACCGCATGGATAGCCCCCTGAATATTCTAATTTCCTAAATCAATGCCCAATTTTTCTTTAGCCAACAAAACAATTTCAGGATCAAGCGGCGGTGGAGCCGTTGGCAGATTTTTTTCCAACGCATCTGCAATCAACCCAAGCGCTTGGATACGAGCAGCCTGCTTATTATTAGCATCAATAATATACCAAGGTGCCCAATGCATGTTGCATTGATCGAACATATCCAAAAAAGCCTTCTTATATTCATCCCGCTCGTCACGGGCATGAAAATCAGCAGGACTAATCTTCATATGTTTCCAAGGATGCATCAAGCGCCGCTTGAAACGCTCATCTTGCGTCTTGTCAGAGATATGACAGAAAATCTTGATAAGACGGGTGCCATTTTCACATTGCAATGATTCAAAAGCATTGATCTCATCATAGCTACGCTGCCATTCTTCGTCACTGGCCAGCTTATCGACCCGTTCAACGAGAACACGGCCATACCAGCTCCGGTCGAAGATAGCGACTTCACCATTTCCGGGCATTTTTGTCCAAAAACGCCACAAGAAATGATGCGCTTTTTCTTCTTCAGTAGGAACCCCGATAGGCCATACTCTGAAATGGCGTGGATCCCATCCTGTCACCAATCGCTGGATAATACCGCTTTTTCCTGAGCTATCCGGCCCTTCGAATAAGATAATAGCCTTCCGACGATAGACGATATAGGCCACCAAAAGGTGAGCTAGTCTCTTTTGGAGTTGCACTAGCGCTTTATCGTAATCGCCGTTAAACGGCTTTCCCTGTTCGTAATCAGCAAGATTGACAGACATGCGGCATTACCCCTCTGTTGGCATTATCAGATTTACGAAGCTGATTTCTGGGTAGGTTTCACCGCAATACGCAAAGACAGTTCTTTCAACTGCCGTTCACTTACGGCCGCCGGAGCGCCCATCATCAAGTCTTCTGCTTTTTGGTTCATTGGGAATAAAACGACTTCACGGATATTAGGTTCACCCGCCAACAGCATCACCATACGGTCAACACCCGGAGCAGCCCCACCATGTGGCGGCGCGCCATATTTAAAGGCGTTAATCATACCGGCAAAGTTTTCATCAACCATAGCCTGATCATAGCCCGCGATTTCAAAGGCTTTATACATGATCTCTGGCCGATGGTTACGGATAGCGCCAGAAGACAATTCGATACCGTTACAGACGATATCATATTGATAAGCTAAAATATCGAGCGGATCTTTGGTTTCCAAGGCTTCCATGCCACCTTGCGGCATCGAGAATGGATTATGGCTAAAGATGACCTGCTTGGCTTCTTCATCATATTCAAACATCGGGAAATCGACGACCCAACAGAAACGGAAGCTGTCTTTTTCGATCAGATCGAGCAATTCACCGACGCGGTTACGGGCAAGCCCTGCCAAACGAGCGGCCTCGCCTTCCTTACCGGCGGCAAAGAAAACGCCATCATTTTCACCAAGACCAAGATCAGCTAACAGCTTTTTGGTAGCTTCTTCGCCCAGATTGCGGGCAATCGGGCCTCCGGCTTCGCCATTTTTGATATTGATATAGCCCAGACCCGCAAAACCTTCTTCGCGCGCCCAGTTGTTCATATCATCAAAGAATTTGCGGCTATTTTTACCAGCTTCCGGTGCCGGAATAGCGCGAACAACGGCTCCTTTTGCGACCATACCTGCAAATAAACCAAAACCGGAATCGCGGAAATGTTCGGTGACATCGCTGATTTTTAAAGGATTCCGCAAATCAGGCTTGTCGGAACCATAATAAAGCATCGCATCACGATAAGCGATACGCGGGAAAGGCGCAGGGGTAACGGTCTTACCGCCGCCGAATTCTTCAAAGACACCAGCCAAAACGGGTTCGATGGTCGCAAAGACATCTTCTTGGGTGACAAAGCTCATTTCAAAATCGAGCTGATAGAATTCACCGGGCGAACGATCGGCGCGGGCATCTTCATCACGGAAACAAGGGGCAATCTGGAAATAACGGTCGAAACCGGCAACCATCATCAACTGTTTGAACATCTGCGGAGCCTGCGGCAACGCATAGAATTTACCGGGATGGACACGGCTTGGTACCAGATAGTCGCGCGCGCCTTCTGGGCTGGATGCCGTCAAAATCGGGGTCTGATATTCGTTAAAGCCCTGTT
>NZ_JAIWON010000022.1 GCF_020216885.1 Zymomonas sp.
CGATCATCCGGCGACGCAGGCTGGCGATGACGTTGGAACGTAAAACGATATTGCGATGTAAACGATCACGACGCAGATCAAGATAGCGATAACGCAAACGGATATCTTCAGGATAATCGGCTTCACCTGCAACCGGCAAAGGTAATTCCTGCGCAAAAGACTGAACGTCAACCTCTTCTGCGCGGATTTCGATTTCACCGGTTGCAAGATTGGGGTTCACGACTTCCGGCGCTCTTTCAACCACTTCGCCGGTAACCGTGATAACCGACTCGAGTCGTAATTGATCCAGTTTTTCGAAAACAGCCGAATCACTATCGGCAACAATCTGGGTCAAACCATAATGATCGCGAAGATCGACGAAAAGTAATCCACCGTGATCGCGTTTGCGATGCACCCAACCGGAAAGGCGGACTTTTTCGCCAACATTGGCGCGTCTAAGGGCTGAACAATTATGGGTGCGATAGGCATGCATGTATTAAATTTCCTGATTGCACGAGATTTTTGTTTACTGTTGCGCTTCGCTCGGACAGCTTGTCTTTGTCAAGGCACACAATCCGGTTAATAGTAGGCTTAATGCAGATTCATCCTCTTATCACAGATAGCGCAACGCTAGCCGCTCTTTGTTCCCGCTTATCCCGGGCTGACTTTATTGCCATAGATACCGAGTTTATTCGGGAAAACAGTTATTGGCCGGAGTTATGCCTGATTCAGATCGCGGATGATAAAGAAGCCGCGGCCATTGATCCACTGGCTCCCGGCCTGGATATGACCCCTCTTACTGATTTGTTGGTCAATAATGAAGATATTCTTAAGGTTTTTCATGCCGGAGGGCAGGATCTTGAAATTATTCTTCATCACACCGGCAAAATGCCCTTTCCTCTTTTTGACACCCAAATTGCTGCTATGGCCTTGGGTGTTGGTGAACAGGTCGGCTATTCAAATCTGGTAGAAAGATATCTTTCTATCAAATTAGACAAAGGCGCAAGATTTACAGATTGGTCACATCGCCCGCTTGACCGGCGGCAGTTGGATTACGCCATTGCCGATGTCACCCATCTTGCGACCCTTTTTCCTATGCTGTTGAAAGAATTGCGGGATAAAGGGCGTGGCGCATGGCTTAATCAGGAAATGGAACGGCTGGCCGATCCTTCACAATATATCAATGATCCCGAAAAATCTTGGCTCCGTATCCGTATGCCCAACCGGAAAGCCGATATCCTCGGTCGCTTAAAAGCCTTGGCCGCATGGCGGGAAATCGAAGCCCAAAACCGGAATATCCCAAGGGGGCGTATCGCCAAAGATGAAACCTTGGCTGATCTGGCTATACACCCCCCTCGCCGTCAATCTGATCTGGTGAAGGTGCGTGGACTTTCGGGAAGCTGGGGCAGTAATGACATCGGCCAAAGACTGATAGAAGCTATCGAAAATGCCGAATCTTTAAGACCCGAAGAAATTCCGCAACGCAATGACCGGAAATTATGCATCGGGAAAGACGGTGCCATGATTGCCGATTTGCTGAAATTATTGCTTAAAATGCGCGCCCGTGATGCCGAGGTTGCCGCCCGTCTTATCGCAAAAAGCGACGATATCGAAGGCATCATTGCGGGTGAACGCGAAAATAATCCGGTTTTGACCGGCTGGCGCTACGATATTTTCGGGAAAGAGGCGCTTGCCTTGATTGAAGGGAAAATGGCTTTCAGCGTCCAAAAAGGCAAAATCGCCATGACCCTAATTGAAAAAGAATAATTGCAACCAAAGCCTCTGCTGTTTCATTATCACAGCAGAGGTTTTTTATACCGCGTTCAATGAATAAATACGGCAATCCTATAAAAATTCGACCACTTCCGTGGCTTCAAAACTATGCGCCAAAGACCGCAGGCGACGCAAAACAGTCTCACCTTTTAATTTGTAATTACCCGAAAATTGCAGAATAATTTTGTTATTCCGATAAAGAATAGTGCTCTTTTTCAGGCTGGTCGTTACCCCTCCTGACAAACGCATTCCCAAACGAATAGCTTTACCCCAACGCACAGCGCGGATTGTGTCCGCTTCACTCAATAAATTATTGGTAATTTTCTTATCCATTGCGCCATCATAGCTGACAGCCAAAGCCTGACCGATCAAAGCTCGTCCATAGGCATCCAATCCGACCCAACGCCCATGTAAAATAATACTCAAAATTTGTTCAGCCCGAAAATCAGGATTAGCCTGCCAAGCGCTATCTGCCAATAAACAGGCGGCATGCCGTAAACGATGATAAGTGAGCGGATCTTGAGCAAAAAGGGTCGACATCCAATCGTAAAGGGCTTCACCCTGCTGATAAAAACGACCGGCCGTTTCACCACGCTGATTGGCACTCCATAAAAGCGGGTCTAACTTGCGGGTGGCCTTATCAAGGCTCAGATAGAGCAAACCTTCCCTCAATCCATAAGCCGAAGTTACCAAAGCTCGACTATGAAGATGACGGCTTACCACAGCCAACAACGCGGCTGCGTCCGAAAGCTGTTCGACACGCGAAGTTGAAATATTTGCCTTATTTTTCAACTTCTTGGGATTATTGCGCTGAATAACCCGTATCAATTTGGAAGGCCGATCGGGCGACATAATATAATTATGTAAAACAGGGATCGGATAATGCCTGACATGCATATCCAATTTAGCCAAAGATCGCCAAGCGCCACCAACCATATAGAAAGGCAAATCATGGGCATCGGCCAGCCAATCAATTTTCTTAAAGGCTTCCGATATAAAGTTATCCAAAGCATTGCGGCTTTTTTTACGAATATCCGCAATTCTTAAAACACCCAAAGGCAAAGAAACTCTGTCCTTCACGCGCCCTTTCGATACACGGATCAGTTCAAGGCTGCCGCCGCCCAAATCGCCAACAATTCCGTCTGCATCGGGGATAGCAGACAAAACGCCATAGCCAGAAGCATAGCCCTCTTCTTCTCCCGACAAAACTTCAACTTCCAGCCCGATTTTCGCTATTTCACCAAGAAGGAAAGCCCCGTTTTTAGCATCTCTAACCGCCGCTGTCGCAACGGTTCTAAGGGAGCTAAGCTCCATAATTTGTGCCAATTTCCAAAAACGCGTTAATTCGGATATTGCCAGTTCAATCGCTTTTTCATCAATCCGGCCATCCACCGGAATATTGCGGCCTAATTGCGCTGAAATCTTTTCATTGAACAGGATTCTCGGGGCGCGACTTAGCTGGTCATACACCACCAGACGGATGGAATTAGAACCGATATCAATAATACCGATAGGTCCCGATTTGCACCATTTTTTCTGTTTCGGCATCGGGCATTTTTTATCCACGTCGTTCGATCCCTGCCTGTTATTCAATATCATGAAAAATCCGTTTTAAAGGGTCACTAGGACATAAAACTGGCCGCTAGGCAGGGAAAAATCTCCCTAATCCTATAATGCTCTTATCCTATCACAGAAAAAAATCATTCCTTTTTATAAAAATATCGCCAGCCCATTATTAAAAAATAACGGGCTGGTATATTCCACACTAGATCTCTTCTCTAATCTGCAATTTCGGAATTTTGTTTTCAATCAAGGCCGTGCCACGCCCTGACAAAGATGGATTGGTCATAAAATAATGATGCAGATTGAACAAATGTTCGGGGTCTTTAATGCGTTCATAACGACCATCCGGTAACAAACGCCAACTCTGTTCGCTATCCAATAAATTGGCGACCATAATCTGATCTAATACCTGCGCATGAACAGTCGGATTCTCGATCGGAACCAAGGTTTCAACGCGCCGGTCAAAATTACGCTGCATCCAGTCAGCCGATGAAATAAAGACCAAGGCATCTTTGTGGGGCAATCCATGTCCATTACCGAAACAGACAATCCGGCTATGTTCTAAAAAGCGCCCGACAATAGATTTTACCCGAATATTATCGGATAACCCCGGTACTTGAGGCCGCAAGCAACAGATCCCACGAACAATAAGATCAATATGAACACCAGCCTGCGATGCCCGATACAGGCTTTCGATAATCGCCGGATCAACCACTGAATTTAATTTAGCCCAGATGACACCAGGCCGCCCTGCTTTGACATGCTCAATTTCAGCATCAATCAACTTCTGTAATTTATCCCGCAAACCATGCGGCGACAAAGACAACATTTCAAGATGCGGCGGTTCGACATAGCCGGTGACATAGTTAAAGAGCTGGGCGGCATCACGCCCTGCCCGCTGATCGGCGGTAAAGAAACTCAAATCAGTATAAATACGTGCCGTTACCGGATGGTAATTGCCGGTTCCGAAATGGCAATAGGTGCGGTAACTGTTGCCTTCGCGACGAACAACCATCGAAACCTTGGCATGGGTTTTCCAGTCAATAAAGCCATAGACAACCTGAACCCCTGCCCGTTCCAATTGGGTCGCCCATTTTAAATTCTGTTCTTCGTCAAAACGGGCTTTCAACTCAACCAAGGCCGTTACTGATTTCCCCGCATCAGCCGCGTCAACCAGCGAGCGAATAACCGCGGATTGTTTACCAGCGCGGTATAATGTTTGCTTGATAGCCACGACATCGGGATCGGCGGCTGCTTGCTGTAAAAAGGCCAAAACGACGTCAAAGGTTTCATAAGGGTGATGGACGATGATATCTTTTGCGCGAATAGCTGCGAAGCAGTCGCCGCCATATTCCATAATCCGTTCGGGAAATCGAGGCGTGAAAGGCGCGAATTTTAAATCCGGTCTCTCTTCTTCTACCATTCGACTTAAATCAGAAATAGCAAGGAAACCGCTGCTCTGGAATAAAATCGCATCACCGCTAATCTCATCACAAACCAGCTTTTCCAAATCCGGCGGCATGTCCTTTTCCATTTCCAACTGAATCACGCGCCCTTTGCGACGCATTTTCAAGGCAGAATGGAAAGACAGAACCAGATCTTCGGCTTCTTCTTGAAATTCGATATCACTATCACGGATAAGACGAAAGGCACCGTGACTGATGACATCAAAACCGGGGAAAAGAATAGAAACAAAACGCCGGATCAAAGTCTCAATTGCGACATAACGCGCCGGATTTTGTGGCGAACTGGCACCAGAAGGCAAACGGATAAAACGCGGCAAGGTTGACGGAATCATCAATAATTCACGTACCGGAATTTTATCAACCTGCCGCACCAGATCGAAAACAAGGCTAAAACCCTTATTCGGAATAAAGGGGAAAGGATGCGCCGGATCAAGCGCTTGCGGTGTTAAAACTGGAAAGACCTGTTCCCGAAAATGATTTTCCAGAATTTCGGCATCTTCGCCGTTGATTTCGTCGCTATTCAACACTTGAATACCGGCGGTTTTCATCTCTTCACGCAACGATAACCAACATTCTTGCTGGCTTGCCATCAATTCGCGGGTGCTTTCTGTCAAAGCCGCTAATTGCTGACCAATCGTCATCCCGTCATTGGAATAGGCATTCAAACTTTGCAGTTGTTGGCCTTTCAATCCGGCCACGCGAACCATAAAAAATTCATCAAGATTGTTACCAGAAATGGACAGGAAACGTAACCGTTCCAATAACGGATGAACCTTGTTGCCAGCCTCTTCAAGGACGCGATGATTAAAGGACAACCATGACAATTCCCGATTAAAAAAACGTTCATTCAGAGGCAGTTGGGCAATAAGGGACATATTATTTTCTTTCATCCATTAAGCGGAAAAGAACGACTGGCAGCTATCTCGACAAAAACGATTAGGCGCTTTTTCAACTTCAATATAGTGACAGATCTGATTTTCGAATCAACTCTATCAAAGATATGTGATATTTTTATAAAACCGCTTTTCTTTCTTCCGGTTGCCCCAGAACGACAAAAAAAAGACGACCTCGAATTATATTTTCCGGCCACGTCTTTCTTCATCGGGAATTTCTTCACCGGCTATGATCGCACGCACCATATTCAGGGTAATCGGGCCCCGTCTTTTCAAGGCTGCCTGATCCAACTTGTCGATCCAGTCCAAAACCGCAATATAGTTATGCTCGATACGCGGCGTTACCCATTCCAATATTTCGGTTGAAACCGGCAATCCACGTCGCCCCAAACGCCTTTCAATCAAGGCAGCAATCAATGAATCATCTGGTGCTTTAATCGCCAGATGGGGGCTCGCTATCATTCGGGAACGTAGATCCGGCAATCTGATTTTCCAAAGTGGCGGCGGCTGATCGGCAATCACCAACAAAGGTCGCTTTAATCGTTCCGCCCTATTCCATGCGTGGAAAATAAATTCTTCTGACCGTCTTTCCGCATTATCAATCAATTCACCGCCGGTGCGGGCAACAAACAGCCGTCCCAAAAGGCTGCGCCCCGATTTACGCATACCCGTTAAAAGCGCCGATTTTACAGGCCATTTCTGCCACAAGCGCAACTGCTCAACGGCGATATTATTGGCGTCACTGACAATAAAATCTCCATCATTTTCTGGCTCTGGCCAGATCAGAGGCAATGCCATCTGGGTGACAGGAGGAGAAGAGGTCATCGGTCAGGGCGTGGGCGCCAAGGGCGCCTCCTTTCTTTTTTCGGGGCTGGGTAAGCCAGCTTGGTTGTCATTTTTCAAAACAGCCTTCCCTTGCGGGGAAGAAACCGGTGTCGGGGTTATCGTTCTTTGCGTAAATGTCGACACTTCCGAAGCCGGAGCCTCGATAGAAATAAAGGTCTGATCATTTTCAAGATTACCGCCAAACAAAGCCATCATATAGATCGCATCTATATGCTCAACACCTTGTTTTAATAAGACAGGTAAATTCTCTACCGAAGCCGTTTTCAAAGTAAAATGGCCTAATATTTTTTGATCAATACCGTATTTCGCTAAAAAGGAAACAGAAACAGGGCCTCCCGGCCAACTATAATGCAACCGTATTTCAGGAGTCAAAAGACCACTCGCGCCATATTGCTCCAAAATATTTTGCCATTGTGCCTTATTATGACTACCAAGCTGGGTCGCATTCAACAAAACCGGATCAAGATTATCGCCAGTCGGCCTGACATAGGCAATATGACTATGGCTGGTTTTGAATTCTGCCCAAGCTTTTTGCCAGGCATTCCGCCATTCAAAACTGATCGGCGCTCCGGCCGTCCATGTCAAAGGCACCAATAACATCGGCGAAGAATGGTGATGATTCTTGCGAAGGCCAAGCAACGCACCACCCCGCGCCCGATCAAACTCTACGCCCAAAGTCGCAATATAACGATTCGCGCTAATCTCTTCTTTTTCGACCACCACCGAAGACACAATCGAATCCAGCTTTTTGTCAGAAAAAGGCGTGGTTGGATCTTTCAGATTGTCATCGCGGTCAAAATCATTCCGCTTATCCCATAATAATTGCCAGGCTTTTCTTTCTGCTAAACGCCATCCGATCAATCGGGCATTTTCACCTGATGAAGCACTGACATCGACACGAATACCGGTAACCAACAAATTTTCGGTTGTCTCAACTGGCGGAATACCTCTATCTCCCGGTTCAAGCTGGGCATAGGCAATAGTCGGGAACAGACTGTAACCGGTTATTATGGCCGGTAACAATCCGAAGAAAAAACGGGAAACTCCGTCAAAAAATGCTAATCTCCGCTTCACATGCAACCTTTTGAACAGTTCAGCTTAGAAATCCAAGTCTGATGGTGTAGGGCTTTTTTTATGACTAATAACAGCACGCAAAAATACAGTTATGCCGATGCCGGCGTTTCTATCGCAACCGGTAATGCGCTGGTCAAAGCCATTGCACCCCTTGCCCGTGCGACGGCGAGAGCCGGAGCCAATGCCGATCTCGGAGGTTTCGGCGGCTTTTTTGATTTAAAAGCAGCCGGCTTCAATGATCCGTTACTGGTCGCGGCGAATGATGGTGTCGGAACCAAGGTAAAATTGGCGATTACCGGCAACCGTCACGATCATGTAGGCATTGACCTTGTGGCGATGTGTGTCAATGACCTGATTGTCCAAGGAGCCGAACCTTTATTCTTTTTAGACTATTTTGCTTCAGGTCATCTCGACCCCGAATTAGCCAAAAGAGTCATCGCAGGTATTGCCGAAGGCTGCAAGATTGCCGGCTGCGCCCTGATCGGTGGTGAAACGGCTGAAATGCCCGGTCTTTACGCCGATGGCGATTATGATCTGGCGGGTTTCTCTGTTGGTGCCGTCGAGCGTTCTCAAGTGTTGGAAGCTGGTCGCGTCCGTGCAGGTGACATCATTCTGGGTATGGCTGCTTCCGGTGTTCATTCTAACGGTTTTTCACTTGTCCGCAAATTAGCTGACGGCCAAAAATGGGATTTAAAAGCGCCAGCCCCCTTCAAAAAGGACTCACTCCTTATTGATGTCTTGATGGAACCAACCCGCATTTATGTCCGGTCACTGTTACCCCTCATTCGCCAGAATGTGATTGCAGCCTTGGCACATATCACCGGTGGCGGCTTGCTTGAAAATATTCCGCGTACGCTTCCTGACAACTGCCATGCCGTTATTGATGCCAATCGCTGGGAACAACCGGATTTGATGCGGTTTTTACAGCAAGAAGGCGATCTTGATCCCGCCGAAATGGCGAGAACTTTTAATTGCGGTATTGGCATGGCCGTAATCGTCCATCCCGAAGATGCTGCCACCGTCGAGGCTGCTTTACATGAGGCAGGCGAAACTGTTTATTCCATCGGCATCATCGAAGAAGGTCAAAAAGGCTGCACAGTTGCAGGCAAAGCCGGAAGCTGGAACTCTGCTTCAGACTGGAAAGTAACCCATAATGGCTAATAGCCCAGCAAAGAAGAAGGTCGGTGTTTTAATCTCCGGCCGTGGATCGAATATGGAAGCCTTGATCGAGGCTTCCAACCGACCCGATTGCCCTTATGAAATTACCTTAGTTTTCTCCAATATTGAAGAGGCTCAAGGTCTCAAAACCGCCGAAAAGGCTGGCATCAAAACGGCTTTTCTCGATCATCGCGGCCATGGTGGACGGGCAGCCTATGATCAAAAAGTGCTGGCTATCTTACAAGAAGCCAAACTCGATATCGTGGTTCTCGCTGGTTATATGCGGATTGTAACGCCGGAATTTGTCTCAGCATGGGAAGGCCGGATGCTCAACATTCATCCCGCCCTTTTGCCGAGCTTTACTGGCCTTGACACCCATAAACGCGCATTAGAATCTGGGGTCAGATGGCATGGCTGTACCGTGCATTTCGTCACATCAGAACTAGATGCTGGGCCCATCATCGCACAGGCCGCTGTTCAGGTCTACGAAGACGATACCGAAGATAGCTTAGCAAAACGGGTATTGAAAGAAGAACACCGCCTCTACGCCGAGGCGCTAGAAGATCTTGCCGCCGATCGTCTCATTCTCAAAGATAACCGTGTTTTTCATAAGAAAGGATAATCTTATGACAAAGGAATCTTCTGTCAAAATCGGTTTGATTGGCGCTGCTGGACGAATGGGGCAAGCCATTCAGGAAGCCGCATCCCAGCAAGACATTCAGCTATCCGGTGGTATTGGGCGGAAAGGTGCTGAATTTGGCACCTATAACGATAGCGAAAGTTTGGCCAAGGCTTCCGATGTTTTGATCGACTTTTCAACAGCGGCAGCGCTTAAAGATAATATCGAAGCCGCCCTTCATCACAAAAAACCGATTATTATCGGCACGACCGGCCTTACCGAAGCTGATCACCAACTGATTGAGCAAGCTGCATCTGAAATTCCGGTTATCTTGGCCGCTAACACCTCGCTTGGGGTCAATATGCTGGCCGCTTTAGTCAAACAGGCCGCCGCCAAATTAGGCAGCGATTGGGATATCGAAATTGTGGAGATGCATCATCGCCACAAGAAAGATGCCCCATCAGGCACAGCTTTACTACTAGGACGTGCCGCCGCAGAAGGCCGTGGCGAAAAACTAGAAGCCATCGCCAATTTACAGCGCTGCCCCGCTACCGAACCCAGAAAAACCGGCACAATTGGCTTTGCCAGCTTACGGGGTGGCTCGGTTGCAGGCGACCATATGGTTGTTT
>NZ_JAIWON010000023.1 GCF_020216885.1 Zymomonas sp.
TTGCGAGCGAAGGTGAAAGAATCGAATTGGGACACCGCGCCGAAAGCCGGATCATCTTTGCCCGTGGCGCTTTAAAAGCCGCGCTTTGGCTCGCCAATCAATCTGCCGGATTTTACCAGATGAAGGACGTTCTTGGTTTATGACCCCCGATTCTATTGAAGAATTTTATCGGCGTTTAGCCAAGGATAATCCCAATCCGCGTTCGGAATTGGTTTTCAAAAATCCTTATACCTTACTGGTATCGGTTGTCCTGTCCGCACAGGCAACCGATGTCAGCGTCAACAAAGCCACCGAACCGTTATTCAAAATAGTCGATACTCCAGAACAGATGATTGATCTCGGGGAGGCTCGCTTAAAAGACTACATTCGCTCCATTGGGCTTTATAATAACAAAGCCAAAAATATCATTGCCCTATCGCATATTCTGGTTGAAAAATACCAAGGACAAGTGCCCGCCGATCAAAAGGCATTGGAAGCGTTACCGGGGGTTGGACGGAAAACGGCCTTGGTCGTTTTAAATGTGGCCTTCAATCGCCCTACCATCGCGGTCGACACCCATATTTTTCGGGTCGCTAATCGGACAGGACTTGCCCCCGGCAAAGATGTCCGCGCCGTCGAAAAGGCCTTAGAAGACGTCACACCCGACAAATATCGCCTTCATGCGCATCATTGGCTCATTCTTTTCGGACGTTATATCTGCAAGGCCAGAAAACCGGAATGCCTGCGCTGCTTCGAATCTGACCTTTGCGCTGCCGTCAAAGAAACAGGCATTCCCTTTCAATCCTGATGTATCGCCTAGGATTCGAGGTCTTCAATATTGATCTTGAATATTCGGGCGATCACATCGGCTGAATGCCCAGCCCTTGCCATAGCTGCAAAATGTCGCCTTTTAACTTTGATATCATCTCGATCCTCTTTTTCATAAAAGGGGCCCAGATGTCGTTTTTGGGCATAATGCAAAGCGGTTTCCATCGCTGAATCGTTATTTCCTGTCAGACTATCAATAATCTTTTCATCAATACCGGCGGCTTTTAAAGCCGATTTCACCCTAATTTTGCCATATCCTCGTCTTTTAAAGGCATTATATTTCATTTCTGCAAATAGGGGATCATTGATATAGCCAAGATTGATACAATAAGAAATAATCGCATAAATGTCAGGGGGTGCGGTGCCAATCCACCCAGACTGATTTATTTTTCGTTTCAAATACTCTGACAATTTTTTCGAAGATGTTGCATAACGTCCAACATAATATAAAGCGAGTTGACGTAATGAATCCTCATCAAGAGGTTTGCGTTGCTTGTTTTTTAAATGGTGATGCACGACTTGCGTCTCTGTCATAGTTTGATAAAGAATTGGGCAGTTATTATCCCGGGATATGGGCGGGATATTTTCTGACAGCATACTCTAAAAAAGTATGCCCCGGGGAGGAATAAACGTTGTCGACTTTGGTCGGAAAGAAAAATGCTGTGGGCGATCAAGAACCAGTTTTAAAACCTACGCCTACCAATGATGATCAGGTAGCACGCCGCCGCTGTGATTTTGATACGATGGGCGAAGCCTTGGATTACGCGGCGTTATCCAAAAAAGGCATGAATTTTCATGATGCGCGTGGGTCACTTATCAGACCTTATCCCTTCAGTGAATTGCGTGCCGATGCTCTAAAGATGGCTTCAAGGCTGATTGCACGGGGAATGAAACCCGGTGACAGATTGGCTTTAATTGCAGAAACCTGTCCAGAATTTGCTGCTTTATTTTTTGGGGCGATTTATGCAGGTGTTTGGCCGGTGCCGCTTCCTTTGCCAACGTCTTTTGGCGGGAAAGAAGCCTATATCGACCAATTGGCGATCCAGCTCAAAAGCAGTGATCCCAGCCTAATCGCCTATCCAAAGGAATTATCGGAATTTGCCGAAAAAGCCGCTGCCAAAAATGGTGTAAAGGCGATGGCATGGGATGATCTTCTGCTCGAAGATGCCCCCATCATTGAATTACCGAAGGCGAAGAAAGACGATATCGCCTATCTTCAATATTCCAGCGGTTCCACGCGCTTCCCGCATGGCGTTATTATTACCCATCAAGCATTGCTCAGCAATTTGAATGCGCATGGCTTGGGCATGAATATGCGGGATAATGACCGCTGTATTTCATGGCTGCCTTGGTATCATGATATGGGTCTGGTCGGCTGTATGCTCTCGATCATCGCCAATCAGATCTCAACCGATTATCTAAAGACGAATGACTTTGCTCGTCGTCCGCTCGCATGGCTTGATTTAATCACGCGGAATGAAGGCTATTCGATCAGCTATTCTCCGACCTTTGGCTATGATATTTGCGCTCGTCGCATGTCCAGCCAGACGAAGGCCGCCGACCGATTTGACCTGTCCCGTTGGCGGGTTGCGGGTAATGGCGCGGATATGATCCGGCCTGATGTTATGCAGAAATTCGTTGATGCCTTCTCCGAAGCAGGCTTCAATCCCAATGCCTTTATGCCTTCCTATGGTTTGGCCGAAGCCACCCTTGCGGTTTCCTTGATGCCACTAAACGAAGGTATTCGGGTCGAAATGGTCAAGGAAAGTCTTCTTTCCGGCAGCCAAGCGGATGAAAACCAACCGGAAAGATATCGTTCGATTGTTAATTGCGGCAAACCCGTCAAAGACACGACGATTTCTATCCGAAATGCCGATGGTAAGGATTTACCAGAACGCGAAGTCGGCCAAGTCTGGGTCAAAGGCCCCGGCATCATGAGCGGCTATTTCCGTGACAAAGAATCGACCGATGCCTGCATGGTCGATGGTTGGCTCGATACGGGCGATATGGGCTATATGTCCGACGGCTATATTTATATTGTTGGCCGTGCCAAAGATATGATCCTCGTCAATGGTTGTAACTATTGGCCACAGGATATCGAATGGGCAGTTGAACAGCTCCCCGGTTTCAAAGGGGGTGATATCGCCGCTTTTGCGATCACGACCGAGTCTGGCGAAGAAATGCCAGCGATTTTGGTGCAATGCCGGATGTCCGATCCCGAAGAAAGAAAGAAACTGCACGCCGAGATCAATCAGAAAGTGCGGACGATGATCGGGATACCCTGCATGGTGGCCTTGGTGCCGCCGCGTTCTTTGCCTCGTACCAGCTCTGGTAAATTAAGCCGTGTTAAAGCACGGAATATGTATCTGACCGGTGCAATCAAGGCCTATGATCTGAACTAATCTTCTTTGAAATGTGTCCTTGCCGCTTTTTCTTCAGGCAAGGATGCCTTCTCATAATTTGGCTTTCTCATCCTTTTCTTCTTCCTTACAAGGAAAGGATGATGAAACGCCCTTTCTCTCTTCTGCAAAAAATAGATAGCGTCCGAAATAACCGGAATTCCAAACGGAAAAAGACCAAGGCTTGGCTGGCTTCTCTGCTCCTTCCGATTAGCTTTATTGTTTCATCACCCTACCCGCTCTGGGCATCATCTCTTCCCAAAACGCCCCTTTCCTCTTCACAAGATGCCGTCTTAGCCCCTTTGGAAAAATGGATGGCGTTACCTCGGGATAGCCAACTCACCGCCGCCCATCATCACAAAGAATGGGCTTTTGTTCGGTACCAAGCCGGACAACATCAGCTTCTCTTAACCCGTCCCGATCCCCAAGCCGACAATCTGCCTTTGAATTGTATTCTGGCACATTATAATGAAGATGACGGGCAAGCACTCTATAACCTCACCTTCTCACCTGATGACAGTCAACTGGCTTATGTTCGCGGCAGTGATCCTGAATTTCCAGATGCTCCACCGCCGAATCCGACCTTCCAACCGCAAGCCCCCGAAGCTACAATTCATCTCATTGATCTGACTTTGGCATCCGATAACATCATCGCCTCAGGCTACAACCCGCTTTTTTCGCCAGATGGTCAATCTCTCGTCTATATCTCGAAAAACAGCCTTTGGCTGTATAGACGGGGCAGCCAGATACTTCTTAAAAAACTTTTTACGATCAAAGGGCATATTCGCGATCTTAGCTGGTCACCTGATGGTAAATCACTGGCCTTTGTCGATGACCGGATCGACCACGGCTTTATTGCCTTATATCGCATAACAAGCGGCCAATTAGAGTATTTACCAGCTGCTTTTGGTAATGATCTTTTTCCGGTTTTCTCACCGGACAGCCAAAAATTGGCTTTTATTCGTGCCTATGAACCGCCCCAATCCATTTCTTCCCCTGACCGCAAAAATGGTTGGTGGTCGCTGATGATTGCGGATGTAAACAATCTCACTCTCACGGAAAAATGGCACGCCCCCAAAGGCACAGGCGAGGCCTATGTCGGAACCCGTCATCAAAATCTTTATTGGACAGAGCAAAATCAGATTTTATTCCCTTGGGAGCAAGATGGCTGGCTTCATATCTACAGCCTCAACCCCGATAGTGGGACGGTATCACCTCTCATGAAAGGCGCATTCGAGGTAGAAGAATTCATCGTCGATAATGCCCAAAACCGGATTATCTATACGGCCAATCGCGATAACCGCGATCATTACAGCCTTTGGGCGCGCTCTTTGTCTTCGGGAAAAACGTAAAAGTTAGGCAATCAAAATTTTCTTACTTTTAAACCGAGCCTAGCCAACGGAGCCTTGGCCGCTTTAATCAGTAATAACTTCCAACTTCCTCATCCGGCGCTTGTGACCGAAAATAGCTTTCATAGCCTGACCTCGGAAAAGGCTTGGGATATCGCTCGCCAAAATTTTACACCCGTGGAGAGTGTCCATTTTCTAGCCTCCGATGGGAAAGAGAGCTACGGTCAGTTTTTTGGGGCGCGCAGTAACCACAATCAACCACATCCGACAGTAATTTTTCTGCATGGCGGGCCCCGACGGCAGATGCTGGACGGTTTCCCAGCGCAAAATTACTATCAGAATGCCTATATCTTTAATCAGTTCCTCGCCCATAACGGCTATAATGTCCTCAGTGTCAATTATCGCGGCGGCAGCGGCTATGGCCATGACTATCGCGAAGCGCCTGAAACTGGACGGCAAGGTGCCAGTGAATACCGCGATATTATGGGGGCAGTTCGTTATCTCGAAAGCCGTCCTGATGTTGATAAGGCGCATATCGCGCTATGGGGAGGCAGTTGGGGCGGTTATCTGACCGCTTTGGCTCTGGCTCGAAACAGCGATATTTTTAAAGTCGGTGTCGATTTCCATGGGGTGCATAATTTGTTGAGACCCGCTCCGGCTAGCCTCTCACCTGATGCGCAAAGAGAATCTCAAAATCTCATGTGGCAATCGTCACCCTTGGCTAATCTCGATCAATGGCGCGCGCCGGTTTTGGTCATTCACGGGGATGACGATCACAATGTGCCTTTCACACAGTCAGAAGAACTGACCCATTTATTACAAAATCGCGGGATACCCCATGAAGAACTCGCCTTCCCGAATGAAAGGCATGGCTTCCTTCTTCATCGTCACTGGTTGACTGCATATAACAAAAGTTTTCTTTTTATATCCCGCTATCTATATGAAAATGCAGGAAAAAATGCTAATGAGCAGCGGTCTTCAAGGTAAGTCGCCATAAAGCGCATAACTATAGAAAAGGTCAGCCCGCATAATAATTTCAACAGAATCGCCCCCCATATCAATAGAACGATCGAGCCAATAGCTTCTATGCTCAACAAGTTGATTTTTTAAAGTGCGGTCGGCTTCAAGACGAAGGTTTTCTGCATAGTTAACTTCTTTTTTATTTTCCATGCCGCCCTACTCATTAAAAAATTATTATCTCACTCAATATGAAATTTTAGAATAAATCCGAGAAAATTTCTTTTTGTTTGCGAGCATTGTCAGGAAGTATTTGTATTAAATTTTAACACATAGAACAACCAATATTTTGCAAAGACTTGGTCTCAAATTTTCGCATTGTGCATTCATGCCCTCCCCATGTAACAAACTGAAATTATTGCGAAAAGCGGCCAAGCCTCCGATCACGATCAGAGCCTTAGCTGAAGCCATAGACATGCCTGCTTCCAGCTATGCCTTTTATGAAGATATGAATCGTTTCAAGAAAAAATATTTACCCTTGGAACTGACCCGAAAAATAGCCGCTGTTTTAATGAATCACCAGATCAATCCAGAAGACATTTTGGCACTTTCCGGCCTGACCAGTTATGAATTAAAAACCGAAATCTCGGCCATCCGGCAAATCATGCCACCCATACAATTTGTAAAAATGAATATGGCGCTACCCAATGAAACGCTGCTTACCGAAATGTTTGAAGACTTGCTGGCCGATCTTGACCTGAATGCGCCTAAAAAGGAAATCGCCCATAATCTGGCACAACATCTACCAGAAGCCCTTTCCGATACCGCTCGCAAAATCCCCGATAAAATCCACTAATCAGGGTGAATTTCTTTTCCACATCCACAAAAAAGCAATTACTGTATTTAGATGAAAGAAAAATAATAAATCATATGTAATAATATAAAATCTATTTTATATAGATTTTTTATAAATAATCATCATTATTTCTTTAGTATTTTTGTTTTAATATGATTAACAATTTGAGAACCAGCTAAATTAAAGCGATCAAGACTGAATTTTTTTGCTACAAAATTTTGTGCATTTCTTCCAAAAAGAAAAACTTTTTGAGGATTTTCAAGTAGCAGTTCTAATGCTTGACCAATAGTCTGCTTAAGATCACCTGACACCAAAAAACCTGTCTTGTTGTTAATGACACTATAAGCCAACTCACCTACAGGGGTGGCGATAACGGGCAACCCTGCTGCCATCGCTTCATGAGCAGCGAGGCACATGCCTTCAAATATTGAAGGTTGAATATAGAGATCCAAATTTTCCAGAAACTTTTCTGGATGCTCACTATATCCCACAAGAAAAACATGATCTTGTAAATTAAGATTCTTAATTTGCAGGTTTAATGATTCTTCAAGTGGACCACGGCCTGCAATAGAAAGCGTAAAGCGATGCCGGAAATCTGGACGTTTTTTAAGAAGAATATCAACCGCATCGACCAAAATCTCATAATTTTTTTGTTCACGCAAGCGCCCCATACTGCCAATTCGAAGAGGGCGCTTGCCATCCCAATGATGCGTTATCGGGGGTAATGTTTCACAACAATAGAGTGGCCAAGACATAATATTGCTTTTAGGTATTCTCATTTTATCGTGCAAAAAGGCCTCAACGATCGCAGAATCTGCAATCCAGAGTTTTGAAAATTTGCGAAAAATTTGAGTGTATAGCCTAACGGCTGCACTATGCTTCCAACTTACAACAGGAATTCGCGTCAATGCACCAGCTAATTGTCCAACCAAGGTCGCCCTACTAAGTGAGGTCCAGATCACATCTGGCTTATCAGTTTTTATTCGTTTTAAGTAAGCTTTGGTGTAGGTAAAAATACTTCTTCTGCTACCAAACATTACTTCATAACCAATATTAGCCTTTTCAAGTTTCGGCGCGGCTTTCATATCACGCGGTTCACAAGCGATAACTTTTACTTCACAGCCAAGTCGTTGCAGACTATGCACGATAGAAGGAATAGCAAATTCTGCACCACCATTTTCTAGGCTAGTGACAAGATAATGGATTTTCATGTGCGGTGGGTCCTTTAAGTAATCTGCCCCCCCCTCTGAAGCTTGCACGAATTTTACCTATTAATATTTAAGTAGATGATTAAACTTGAAGGCAGCCATAAGCCTTGAAGACATCGACTGCAAGCTTTCTGATTTATGTACAAAATTAAAGGCATTGATTATTGAATATTTAGACAAACACCATCATCAACAATAATTATTAGTAAGAATAACGGACTTTACTACATACGTAAAAAATATTTCTTATCTACTGAAACATAAAAAGGGACATCATCGATCGATGGCATGGCTGGTCATTACTATTGCGGGTTTATTTGAAGTTATCTGGGCATATTTCATGAAACAATCCCAGGGTTTCACCCGCATCATTCCAACCATTATCATGTTTGTTACGATGTTTACCAGCTTCGGCTTGCTGTCATGGTCAATGAAATTTCTGCCTTTGGGAAGCGCTTATGCCGTCTGGACAGGTATTGGCATTATTGGCAGTTTTATCGTCGGTATTGTTTTTCTGAAAGAACCGGCGAATTTTATCCGTATTCTTGCTGTCTCGCTTATCATCGCAGGGATCATTCTCATGAAGCTTTCAAACAAAAATGTCTAATAGAGACTCCCATATTTTCTAAAATCGGGCTGTTTGTTTGATTCCTGTCGGAAAATTTTGCTTTTCAATATAAAAATCAAGGATAGCCATAACCGAATATCTCGAAAGATATGGGCTTCAATATTGACGATATGATGATGAAACTATAGAGAAATTACCCATGCCCCCGTAGCTCAGTAGGATAGAGCGACGGTTTCCTAAACCGCAGGCCAGAGGTTCGAATCCCCTCGGGGGCACCATTTTTTTGATAAAAGCCTTTAATTTTCTCAAAAGTCTTTTCATTTAAAATAATTCTTCTTTGAACGCAGGATATCCCCCTTCTCTTTTCATAAAAACCGACCATCCTTTTTTCCTTGTTGCCTATAAAGACAATATGTCGGATAGTTCGCTCTCTTCTCAAGAATAGCTTTGAAATAAATCACTTTCTTTACTGAAACAAAAACGAATAAAAACGGATAATCTTGGCGTGATAAAGAAAAACGAGCGACCTTATTCCCATTATTCCCTCTTACGGCTCAAAAATCTTTATCAGGAAAACCCTAGAAACCCGCATATTCTATCTCTTATCCACGATGAATTAGGCTATAGAAATAGCGATTTTGCACAGGATTTAATCCAAAAAATCGAATGGGCTATTCAAAAAATAGACCGAGATGCCATTCAAAAAGAAGCCAGCTTTTCTTTTTTTGAAGAAGAAAAACCCCTTTCTCAAAAAGGGGCTAAAAAATTCAATCTACTGGATAAATTGCTCCATTTTTTGCCCAGTTTTAAGGCCAAAAAAGCCAATGAACCAGCGGCTATTCTCGCGACATGGACAGCCGAAGAAGCCCTTTCACCCCAAACCTATCGCAATCCCGAAGATTTAGCCGCAGGCGATAAAAAAGCGGTCGCCTCACTAACAAGAGCGCAGCTTCCATGGGGAAATCATGAAATCCTGCCACCTAAAAAAAGGCTCTATTATCAGATTATTCTCGGCTCTATACCCATGCAAGAAGCAACAGAAAAACTGATCCAGCTCTTTGGCAAGGATGAAGAAACACGACAAAGAATAAAGGAAAAATCGGCTATTGCCGCTATTCTTGTCGATGATCGCGGTTTTCTCATAGAAGATAACAGTGTTGCCATTTCCAGCTTTGCATGGGCGTTACCGCAAGCCTTAAAGGGAAAACTCGATATTCTAGGGGCTTGGCCGGATATCGAACCCCAAGTGACCGAATATCTCACTACTATCCTCCAGAATAACGATACAGGCGGCAAAAAACAGCCTCTTAACAGGGGTATTTTGGAAGAAGCCTTTCAATGGATAACGGAACAATTTGGCTTGCCTTCCGATCTTATCGAGGCACCCAGCTTTGCGCTTCGGATCTACCACCCGCTGTCATCAGACAAGCCGCCGCAGGCCACGCTTCTTAATTCTTTTTTCTTGGGTGATCTTGCACTAGCGCGCAGTCTTCTTCAGCAGGGAAAGGCTAATGCCGGCTTAAGCTATTATCTCGGTGATAAAAAAGCCGAAAATATCTTTAATTTGCTTACCGATCATGATGCCGTTGAGAAAGCGGTTTCACCGGCCCTGATGCCAATCGCCCGTTGGCCTTCCGCTGGTGGTCACGCGCTAGTACTATTGCAACAGGCCGCCGTGAATCTAACCCGTGACCAATTACAGGAAAAAGACGGCATCATCGCCGTTAATGGGCCCCCAGGGACAGGCAAAACAACCTTACTTCGGGATATTATTGCGGCGGCGGTGGTCGATCGCGCCACGGCAATGGCCGAATTTGATGACCCAGAACAGGCATTCATCCCGACTGGCAAAAAAA
>NZ_JAIWON010000024.1 GCF_020216885.1 Zymomonas sp.
TAACGATGGGTGAAAAGGCATTTTTTCATCTTTACCGCCTCGACCCGTCGATCAAAGGGCATGAGATTATTGTTGCTTCCAGCAACAATAAAGCGGTCGAAAATATCAGCCAAGAATTACCGGCGATAGATGCCATTGGCCGCTCTACAGAAGAATTAAACTATTTCCGTAGTATCAGCGATCAGCTCCTCAATCCACAAAGCTATTTTGAAAAAAATAACAGCACAGATGAT
The DNA here is from genome assembly GCF_020216885.1 of Zymomonas sp. GTDB lineage: Bacteria > Pseudomonadota > Alphaproteobacteria > Sphingomonadales > Sphingomonadaceae > Zymomonas. Next base: position 234 of record NZ_JAIWON010000024.1, read on the forward strand.
AAAAAACCGGAAAGCAACAAAAGCTGGGGCTTAATCGCGGCGGCTTTGGGTAATGCCAAAAATCGCCACCAATTTTTGCAAAGTTTTTGGTGGGATCAGGAATATGGTTTCAGAAATTATCTGAAAGCAGCTCGGGGCGATAAAGTCGTTCTGCCCACCCGAAACCCAACAACAAAACAGGTCATTGGTGAGCATCAACCGGCTATTGTCGAAGCTGAAAATCCTCCCTCTCCCCAAGAGGCCAAGACCCGTTGGCAAAAATCCCGAATTCACTTCAAAAACCTCAAAAATGAAATTGAGACGGAATTAAAAGACCTCCATACGGTGCGACATATCGTTCAGGAGATAACAAAATTACGCAAGCCGCTCACCGAAAGTGAAACCGCTTTTTCACATCTGCAACGCCTCACAGCCCAAGCCAAAGACCATCACAGTTATTGCTTTAAACAACATGCCAAAGCCAAAGCTATCCACGAAGGCGCGCTGGAAAACATAGCTCGCCATCAGAGCGAACGACCTTGGATATTTGCGCGCTGGTTTAAAACCCAAGGCTGGAAAGCATGGCTCCAAGCCAATACACGATTGGAACTTCTCGCCTCTCGTGCAGAAATCGACAAAAAGCTCGCCGATCAATCTTATAGTGAAGCAGCCCAGTCATTAGAAAAGCTACAATTGGAATATGAAGCACACAAAAAACAGCTTGAGCATTTGCAACGGAAGCTTGCCGACTACAATAATCGGATAGCCCCCTATCGTGCTTCTCTAGGCCATAGGATTATTGACGACACGTTTTTTCAAAAAAGTCATGAAGAGATCAATCTTACCTCCCCATGGCTCCCCGACAGCCTCCATCGGAAAAGAGAAGAGCTTTTTATTGCGGCTCTGAACCTTCACCATGCTTTTATCGATGCTTCAGCACAGAAATTCTTACATAATCTTAGCATCTTCATCAAAATTTTCTCTTCAGGCGCGCCATCAAACGAGGATGAAAAACAATATCTTGGCGACCTATGGTCAAGCCTGTTCATGGTCGTTCCCGTTATTTCAACTACCTTTGCCTCAACAGGCCGTATGCTGGGTAATCTCCCGCCTAATAGCATTGGATGGCTTTTGATCGACGAGGCAGGGCAAGCCGTGCCACAAGCTGCCGTTGGAGCAATCATGCGGGCAAGGCGCTCAGTCATCGTCGGCGACCCTTTACAAATCCCCCCTGTCGTTTCTTTACCGGAGCAACTAACCTCCAAAATTTGCCAATTTTTTAAAGTTGATAAATCAATATGGTCAGCGCCAGAGGCTTCAGCGCAAAGTTTGGCCGATCAAGCCTCCCATTTTCAGGCTATCTTCAATTCTGATCAGGATGGTCGCCGCGTTGGCATCCCTTTATTGGTGCATCGACGCTGCCAGAATCCGATGTTCGAGATTTCAAACCGGATTGCTTATGACAATCAGATGGTTCATGCTGCTGGCAAGCCCTCTATGAGTGCTATTGGCAAGGTAATTGGCCGATCCCGTTGGCTGGATGTAAAAGGTGAAGCAGATACCAAATGGTGCGAAGCCGAAGGCCAAATTGTTATCACTTTTTTAGAAAAACTAGCAGCAGCAAGCATAACCTCCCCCGATTTATTTATCATTACCCCCTTTCGCATTGTCTCAAGCGAATTAAAGCTGCGCCTTAGTCAAAAAGCGAGCCTTCTTGAAAGACTTCATATAAAAAATAGCGAATGGATTAGAAGCCACATTGGCACAGTTCATACATTTCAGGGAAAAGAGGCGGATTCTGTTATTTTGCTACTAGGCGCTCCTGCGAATAATCAAAATGGTGCACGCTGCTGGGCAGCCGAAACGCCAAATATTTTTAATGTTGCGGTATCGCGAGCTAAACAGAATATTTACGTCATTGGCTCTTATGACGCATGGGCGCAAGTTGGTTACACACAAGATATTGCAGATAGCCTGCCATGTAACCGTAGTGATAACAGCCCTGCGGCATAAACTGTTGAGATTCTTCACGCCTTTAGTTCAAAGCATGCAAGAACATCGCCAAGTTAATTAGTTGGTTTCCACAAACCTGATTTCGCCTCATCTTAGATGATACTAAAAAGATCTGGCCGTTTAGATATTGTATTTAAGACATAAAAAAACAGCCATTACTAAAAAGTAAGGCTGCTTGCTTTACTCCAATAAGGAGAAGATGGTGGACGCGGCAAGGATTGAACTTGCGACCCCTGCGATGTCAACACAGTGCTCTACCACTGAGCTACGCGTCCCCCGTGGAAGCGGCTTCTATGGGCAAATGGTTTCTTATGCAAGCCTTTTTTTTATATTTTTTTGAAAAAAGATATGAATTTCACGTCCTTTAAGAAAATACCTCCTATAATTATGGGCTTTTTGATCTTCTTAAAAAAACAAAAACCTTGTTTCCATTAACCCCTATCACAAAAAAAATTTGAAATTTTTTTCCTCTCCATTTTTATAGAGAATCATTCCTGTTGGTTTCTCTGGAAAAAGACGCCTTAGACCAAAGCGCTCTTTTCATTAAAACAATTCTCTTAAGTGAATTATTTTTGGTGTTACAGGGCACATAAAAGCACAACTCTTAAGTCAAGTATAAATAGTAAACACCACTATTTTAATATTTAAAGAAAATTACTTGAAATTAAATCAACCAAAATAAATATGTAGAGCAAGGGGGATAGAGAAAAAGGAAATATTGATGCGTCTTTTCGCTACATCTATATCATTGGCTATTTTAACCACCACCCCCATTTGGGCGGCCACTACAACAACATCACCCTTGCATTCTATCCATACAAAATGGGAAGAGCATAAGGCAGACCGCGCGTTGGATCATCTTTCTCAGTCTGGACAATATGCAATGGTCGATATTCTGCAGGCAAAACATATTCTAGATTCTGGAGAAAGTGCATCGGCCTTACCTATACTACTTCGCGCGTCAAAACGCCTTGCAGCTGCTGGCAGCGATCGTCAAAAATTTATCGCAGCAGAAAATGATTTGCACCCTGTCCCGCAACATCCGACTTCATCTTCCCACACCCCTGTAATTGAAAAAACTGCATGGATTCCTGTCGGTGGTGAATTTATCGTTGGAGAGGAGCTGGCTCCAGAAAAGAAAACCGCTATTGCGACCGCTAATAGTCAGCTCAAATCAGGCCAACGGCAAGAAGTCGTAGAAACCATGAAGGTTGTCGGTGAAGATACTGATTTTATTGTAGCCTTGGCTCCATTGGCTCGGACGCAAAAGGCTATCAACCAAGCAATTGCTCTAGCCAAAAGCAACAAAGCTCAAGAGGCATCACAGACTATTGATCATGTAATAGATAGCCTTGTTTTTGTATCGGATGACGATGTTGAAACCGTTATTCCAACAAGCAAGCATGCCTCCATTTCCCATAAGAAATAATTTTCATGTGATTATGTCTCTATTAGGTAGTCGGACAAACTACCCGATAGAGACATAATGCCCTAAAGATGAAGACCTTGGCGCTGTCAGCCTTTATTAAATTTCCATCGCTTGAGTAGACGACAGGATAAATCATTCTGATTAACGGCGGTCAAAAGGTATTGAGGAGGATCGAACTTTTTTCTCCCCATAATTCACTCGGCGATTGCAATCCAATAGGATAGAGATTGCCATAACCGCTATTTTGGAAATGTATAATGCTTCTCTTTCGCCCATTTGCGTAATCGTCCACAAGCATTGGCATAGGGAGACGAGGTGTTAAAGGAGATCATTCGTCCCATTGTCCATTTTCCATACCATGCTGCACGATAAAGCTTTTCATTGTCATAGGATTCTATTTTTTCAACAATCTGCGATTTCAGAGATGATAAATAATCAATCAGTGCAGTATATTCCCAATCATCATAGTCTTGATAAAATTTTTGTGCCAATTTGCCTAATTGGTTCCATTTATATCCCGTCTCAGGAAAATGAATTTCTTTACCAGTGGCATCTTGCGTCAACCATTTTATAACTAAAGCATTCCATCCTGATAAATATGCGACAAGGTCGTGAATACTCATCATTGACCCTTTGGCATGTCCAGACAAATTTTTATCCTTGGCATATTCGGGAGGAATGAAGCGCAAATAGCCCATCAATTTCTCAAAATTTTTATCAATCGCCTGCAACAAAGCGGTTTTGTCTTGCGGTACAGCCATCATCCTCCCCCAAATAAAGAATTAGGCGATTTAACCTAATAGCTACTCCAAAGAAAGGCATTCTCTTCTCAAAACGGCTCTAGCGATAAAATAAAATAGAAGGTTATGGAAAGAGATTGCAGCTCGCACGTTAATAAGAATGAAATCATGTCCAAGAATAATTCTTGCTCATAGATAAAAGAAGCATCTCTGTAAAAGAGCATGCTTTTTGCCTAATAATAAGGCGGATTGGATATCAAATATCTGCCTTTAAAGAACTAGGAGTATATCCATGTCTGTTGATGCTAAATACCATGCAACTGCCATAGCAACCGGTGGCCGTGATGGCCGTTCGCGTACGACGGACGGTTCCTTGGATATCAAAATGACGGTGCCAAAAGAGCTGGGCGGTTCAGGCGGCGAAGGTAACAACCCAGAACAGCTCTTTGCTGCGGGGTATTCGGCTTGCTTCCTTGGTGCAATGAAGGCCGTTGCGCCAAAACTCGCTCTGACCGTTCCAAAAGATGCAACGGTTGAAGCCACGATCGGCATAGGCCCTCGCTCAGAAGGTGGTTTCGGTATTACCGCCGAGCTTGCGATCAAGCTGCCGGGTCTTTCGAAAGAAGATGCAAAAAAACTGGTCGACACAGCTCATCAGGTCTGCCCCTATTCCAATGCGACCAGAAATAACGTCGATGTTGGCCTAAAAATCCTCTGACAGGATTGTTTTTTCTTCATTTTTTATAGATTTATGTGGCTTTCGGTGCCTATTCTTCACTATGTGGGGTGGCGTCGAAAGCCTTCTTACGTTACAAGAAGGCAAGCGTTTCCCAGACGCCTATTTATGTCCACTTAATCGGAAGATATGATCCCTTGGCCAGCGTATTGCCGTCCACAGACACCAACGATATTTCACCTGTTTCTATCATTGATGAAATGAAGTCGAGTTATCTCGACTATGCCATGTCTGTCATTGTATCCCGTGCCTTGCCTGATGTGCGTGATGGGCTAAAACCTGTCCATAGACGTATTTTATTTGCGTCACAGGAAGGCGGTTTTGTTCCGGGGCATCCCTATCGCAAATCGGCAAAAATCGTCGGTGAAGTGATGGGTAATTTCCATCCCCATGGTGACTCTGCCATTTACATGGCCTTGGCTCGTCTTACACAAGACTGGTCAATGCGGGTGCCTCTGATAGACGGTCAAGGTAATTTCGGTTCCATGGACCCAGATGGCCCAGCTGCCATGCGTTATACTGAAGCTCGCCTATCTCCGGCAGCAATGATGCTTCTCGCTGATATTGATCGAGATACGGTTGACTTTTCGCCCAACTATGACGGTTCCAGACAAGAACCTCAGGTTTTACCAGCCCGTTTTCCCAATCTTCTAGTAAACGGTGCAGGTGGTATCGCTGTTGGTATGGCCACCAATATTCCGCCTCATAATCTTGGTGAAGTTCTGGCAGCTTGCCGTGCCTATATTGCTGACCCGGCTATTTCTATCGAAGACCTTATTCGCCTTGTTCCCGGCCCTGACTTCCCGACGGGGGGTGTCATGCTCGGTCAGGGAGGAGCAAGGTCAGCTTACCAAAATGGCCGAGGTTCGATTATCATTCGTTCCCGCTATAATATCGAAGAGAAACATGGTGACCGTCGTTCGATCGTTTTAACCGAAATTCCTTATCAAATCGGTAAAAGCGCCCTTGTCGAAAAAATTGCCGAGGCAGCTAAAGACAAGCGGGTCGAAGGTATCAGCGATATTCGGGATGAATCTAATCGCGAAGGGGTTCGGGTTGTCATTGACCTGAAACGCGATGCAACGCCTGATGTTGTTCTGAACCAGTTATGGCGACATACACCTGCACAAAGCAGTTTCCCAGCGAACATGCTGGCGTTGAATGGTGGGCGGCCAGAAACAATGTCGTTAAAAGACATTATCGCTGCCTTTGTTCAGTTCCGCGAAGAAGTTATCACCCGTCGTTCCAAATATGATCTTTTCAAAGCACGGGAACGGGCGCATCTATTATTAGGCATGGTGATCGCGGTCACTAATCTTGATGAAGTCGTCCGCATTATCAGGAATGCCCCCTCACCCGCCGAAGCACATAGCGAGCTTTCTGCGCGCCAATGGCCGGTTAATGATGTCTTGCCTTATATTAAACTGGTCGAAGCAGTTGAAGATTTCGAGGAAGTCGGTCTCTATACCTTATCCAAAGCGCAGGTAGACGCCATTTTGGCCTTACGGCTTAGCCGCCTGACTGCGATGGGACGGGATCAAATAGGCGAAGAGCTGAAAAAGCTGGCTATTTCTATCAGCGAACTTTTGGAAGTCTTGCGCAATCGCGAACGTCTCTACGAAATCATGGTCGAAGAATTTGATGCGGTTGAAGCTCAATTCGCGACACCGCGCCGAACTCAGATTGTCGCGGCCAGCGATGCTATTGAAGACGAAGACCTGATCGAACGTGAAGAAATGGTCGTAACGGTTACCCATGGCGGTTATATTAAACGAACGCCTTTGGATACTTTCCGCACACAAAATCGCGGAGGTAAAGGCCGTTCGGGTATGGCCACCAAGGACGAAGATGCTGTTACCAATCTCTTTGTCACTTGCACGCATACCCCTGTGCTTTTCTTCTCCAATCATGGGAAGGTTTATCGTCTAAAGGTCTGGCGCTTGCCAGAGGGTGCGCCACAGGCACGTGGTCGCCCAATGGTTAATTTATTGCCTTTAGCCGAAGGTGAAGTGGTCTCGACCGTTTTACCTCTTCCAGAAGATGAAGCGGAATGGGGTAATCTCCATGTTCTCTTTGCGACAGCTAAGGGAAGTGTGCGTCGGAACTCAATGGATGCTTTTACCAATGTTCCAAGTAATGGGAAATTCGCCATTCGCTTTGAAGAAGGCGACGATGATCGTTTGATCGGTGTCGCGCTTCTTTCAGAAAATGACGATGTGCTTCTGGCTACCCGTAATGGTAAAGCCATTCGTTTCGCGGCAACCGATGTTCGTGTTTTCCAAAGCCGCACTTCAACTGGTGTGCGAGGTATCACCTTAAAAGACGTTGATGAGGTTATTTCACTTTCAACGCTGCGGGGTTTTGAAACAACAGTTGAAGACCGCGATAAATATCTTCGTTCTGCCGCATGGAAAACCGATCCGGCTCCGACGGAATTGCCACCAGAAAGAATAAAAGCTTTTGAAGAAGCTGAAGACTTTATCTTAACGGTTACAGCTAATGGATATGGGAAACGGACGTCTTCCCACGAATATCGGCGTAGTAATCGGGGTGGTCAGGGTATTACTAATATCGAAACATCAGAACGGAATGGTTCTGTTGTTGCCAGCTTCCCTGCCCATGATGGCGACCAATTGATGCTGGTGACTGATCAGGCAAAACTGATACGAACAACGGTTAATGATATCCGAATTGCAGGCCGCAATACGCAGGGTGTCACTATCTTTAATGTGGCCGAAGGTGAACAAGTGGTGTCAGCCGCTCGTATCACTGACGATGGTGACGATGAAGAAGAAGGCACAGTAGAGAATCAAAGCGGAGAAGCCTAGGCGGCCAAGCCGCTGCGTCTTCTTATAATTATAAGTGAATTTTGATAATGCAGCCTGTCAATATTATCGGTGGAGGCCTTGCCGGCTCAGAAGCCGCATGGCAACTCGCTAGCCGACAAATTCCGGTCAGACTTTTTGAAATGCGTGGACGTGAAAAAACGCCTGCGCATAGCACAGATAGATTAGCTGAATTGGTCTGTTCCAATAGCTTCCGATCAGATGATCCCAACAGCAATGCCGTCGGCGTGTTGCATGCTGAAATGCGGAAAATGGGCTCTCTGATTATGATGATAGCTGATCAGCACCGTGTTCCTGCAGGATCAGCGCTGGCTGTTGATCGTGAAGGTTTTGCAGAGGCCGTAACCAACAAATTACAAAACCATCCTTTAATCGAGATTCACCGCGAGCGGATTGATCATATCCCTGATGAAATGACGATTATTGCCTCGGGGCCTTTGACATCTGACAGCTTAGCCAATGCCATCACGGAATTAACCGGTCGGGACGCACTTTCCTTTTTCGATGCTATTGCACCGATTGTCTATCGAGACAGCATTGATATGGATATTGCTTGGTTCCAATCCCGCTGGGACAAAGGCGATGGTCATGATTATATCAATTGCCCTTTAAACAAAGAGGAATATCTCGCTTTCCACGCGGCCTTATTGGCAGGGGAAAAGGGTGATTTTCATGAATGGGAAAAAGATACCCCTTATTTCGAAGGGTGCATGCCTATCGAGGTAATGGCTGACCGCGGTATTGATACCCTCCGTTTTGGGCCCATGAAACCTGTAGGGCTAGATGATCCTCGGACAGGGCGATGGCCTTATGGTGCGGTGCAATTAAGGCAGGATAATGCCCTTGGTACCCTTTGGAATATGGTCGGCTTTCAAACCAAGTTAAAATATGCCGAGCAAATTCGTATTTTCAGAATGATACCGGGGCTAGAAAAAGCTGAATTTGCGCGATTAGGGGGAATGCATCGGAACAGTTTTATTCGTTCCCCAGTCCTACTGGATGAATATTTGCGCCTGAAGAAACAGGCTAATATCCGTTTTGCTGGCCAGATTACCGGTTGTGAAGGCTATATTGAATCGGCTTCAATTGGATTGTTAGCAGGTATTTTTACGGCCGCAGATAAACTCGATAGGAAGATTTCTTCTCCTCCAGTCGAATCAGCTTTGGGTGCATTATTGGGACATATCACTAAAAACGCTGACCCTGACCACTACCAACCTATGAATATCAATTTTGGTTTATTTCCACCTATTTCGGAAAAACACCCCAAGAAACAGCGAAAAGCCATGATGGCGGAAAGAGCCAGAAAAGCCCTTGATCAATGGATCTCCGAAGATGCTTTCCTGAAAAGCTCTATTTGAGAGCAGTAAATTTTATTATATTGTTCATCTTTGTTAAAAATTATGTATCGATAAAAGATAAATATCATTTATCTTTTATCGATATTTTTTGAATTTGTTTTTGCGTCCAGAAGAGACAGCATTCTTTCTCAAGAAGGTAATAATATTTTTGTTTTTTGAAAAATTTTTCTAAAATATAGAATACTGTATTAAAAATACAAAAATATTATTATGTGAGCAAGGCTTTTAAATACCCATATTTTTTAGAATTTCTTTATAAAAAACACATTGAATATAGATTCAGAGATTAATATCAGCGATTTTTATTAAAAATTCTTTTTTTGTTTTATAAAATTATATTGCAAAACTAATAAAAACACCCTTTCGAAATTAACGATCACCCGCAAGAAATAATTATCTGACAGCGCTTACCAATCAATTATTGCCGAACGCAGAGTCCCGTATTAGGACGGTCGACAATCTAAACCGTTTTTCAGAAAATATTGCTTTGATAAGCCTCAAAACTTAAAAGCTGCGGTGTTTTATATACCAAAATTTTCTGGAAAAGCCGACGAATCAGATAATAGTTCTGGATAAGTGAGAACCAAGACGGATCTTTTCTGAATTGTTGGTTAGTTAAGAAAGAAACAAGGATTATGACGAACAAAATCTCGTCTTCAGATAATCTTTCCAATGCTGTTTCAGCAACGGATGACAACGCTTCCCGTACGCCGAATCTGACCCGTCGCGCTCTCGTTGGTGGTGGTGTTGGACTGGCCGCAGCTGGCGCTTTAGCCAGTGGTCTTCAGGCAGCCACGCTTCCTGCTGGTGCCAGTCAGGTTCCTACCACGCCTGCTGGTCGCCCGATGCCTTACGCCATCCGCCCGATGCCGGAAGATCGTCGTTTCGGTTATGCTATCGTCGGTCTGGGTAAATATGCCCTTAACCAGATTTTACCGGGTTTCGCCGGATGCCAGCATTCCCGCATCGAAGCTTTGGTCAGCGGTAACGCTGAAAAAGCTAAAATCGTTGCTGCTGAATATGGCGTCGACCCCCGTAAAATTTATGATTACAGCAATTTCGACAAGATCGCTAAAGATCCGAAAATCGACGCTGTTTACATCATTTTGCCGAACTCTTTGCATGCTGAATTTGCTATCCGTGCTTTCAAAGCTGGCAAGCATGTTATGTGTGAAAAGCCGATGGCAACCTCTGTTGCTGATTGTCAGCGGATGATCGATGCGGCCAAAGCTGCTAATAAAAAGTTGATGATCGGTTACCGTTGTCACTATGATCCAATGAACCGTGCAGCGGTGAAATTGATCCGTGAAAACCAGTTGGGTAAACTGGGCATGGTCACCACCGACAACTCAGATGTTATGGATCAGAACGATCCTGCACAGCAGTGGCGTCTGCGTCGTGAACTCGCCGGTGGCGGTTCTTTGATGGATATCGGTATTTATGGCTTGAACGGTACCCGTTACTTGCTGGGTGAAGAACCGATCGAAGTCCGTGCTTATACTTACAGCGATCCGAATGATGAACGTTTCGTTGAAGTCGAAGATCGTATTATTTGGCAGATGCGCTTCAGAAGCGGTGCTCTGTCTCACGGTGCATCTTCTTACTCAACCACGACGACTTCACGTTTCTCGGTACAGGGCGACAAAGCTGTTCTGTTGATGGATCCGGCTACTGGCTATTATCAGAATCTGATTTCTGTCCAGACCCCAGGTCATGCCAACCAGTCTATGATGCCACAGTTCGTCATGCCAGCGAACAACCAGTTCTCTGCACAGTTGGATCATCTGGCTGAAGCCGTCATCAATAACAAACCAGTTCGTAGCCCGGGTGAAGAAGGTATGCAGGATGTGCGCCTGATTCAAGCCATTTACGAAGCTGCTCGTACCGGTCGCCCCGTCAACACGGATTGGGGTTATGTCCGCCAGGGTGGTTATTGATTCTGACTTAACCTATTCAGGTTAAACAGACTTATTTTTCCTGTTTTTGGAAAAATGTTTAAAAAGGCGTAATTGGTTCTTCCAATGACGCCTTTTTTTATAAACAAAAAAATCTTTTTGTCGGTTTTATAAAAATACTTCATATTTTAATAAACATTATTAAAAATATAATAAATTTTTGTAATATTTATCCGATCAAAGGATCACTTTATGCTAGAAGTCATTATATCGGCGTTACTACCGATTATAATTACTTTAATGATAGGTTTCTTCGCTGGCTGGCGTGGTGAATTTAACGCAACTCAAGCCTCGACCTTGAATAAAATGGTCTTACGCTATGCTTTACCTATGACTTTATTTTCTGGGATTTTATCACTTCCTAAAACACAGATTTTATCGTCGGGTTCTGCCGCAATTATTTTACTTTTGGCAATGGCTGGTGGCTATCTAGTTACACTTGGGATGGGATATTTTGTTTGCCGGCGTCCCGTGAATGAATCTGCTCTTTTGGCTCTTTCTGTCAGCGCGCCTGCGGTTCCTTTTGTTGGCATAACGGTTCTAGGTCATTTATTTGGCACAGCCAGCACATTATTGGTTTCAATATGTAGCCTGATGATGAACCTCGTACAGGTTCCCATTACCATTTTTCTTTTGTCGGCTTATTCCCCCCAAAAGAATACTGACAAAATAGCCACGGATAGTTCTTTTTTTTCTCATATCAGGCATGCTTTTACCGAACCTATTGTTATTGCCCCCAT